>NZ_AICU01000083.1:0-12669 GCF_000257865.1 Streptococcus mitis SK575
TGCTGATGTAGAGGCTACGGCGCTTGTGCTTGCTGAGGTAGATGCTACGGCACTTGTTGATGCTGACGTAGACGCTACCGCACTTGTTGATGCTGAGGTAGATGCTACAGCACTTGTGCTTGCTGATGTAGAGGCTACCGCACTTGTTGACGCTGATTGAGAGGCTTGTTCTGACTTATAATCAGAATCCGATACTGGTACCTCTACTTCATTCGATGTACCATCTTTATAGGTAATGACGACTGTAACTTTACCCTTTGATACAGCTCCACCGTTTTTAAATTCATATTTACTAATACGATTTGCTTTTTCCGGATTTGAACCCTTCACCGCTGCAAGAATCTTTTCTTTATCATCTGCTGATGGAGTTGTCGCATTAGTTACTTGAACTGTCGCTGGCACTTTACCTGGGAATTTTTTACTTAATTTTCCTTGTGCTACTACTGTCAGAGTACGAGCTTCATTATCAGATAAATCGACAGCTTTAACCCCACGGTTCCATCTGTTACCATCTGCATATTGCTTGTTTTCATCATAAGTTGCTGTATACTCTCGAATAGCAGGATTTGTTGTTGAGGCTTCCGTTGGAGTATCCTTGAAGCCAGGTGCAGAATCGTCTGATGAATAGTCTTTTTGGAAGATTCTATCTATATCTGAAGTTCCATCATGCAATTTCAGAGTTTTAATCTTACCACTGTTATCCTTGCCGCTTATGACGATTTTAATTTTATCACCTGCGAAGATTTCATATCCTCTTGCACCTGGGCGAACAGTATCCTGGATGGATTGTTTTTCCCACTGTTTTGTCTTATCATTCTGGATATAGAGATCAAAGGTTGGTTCTGGTGCTTCTGTTTCCTTAGTGATTCCTTGTTCTTTAACCGTAGTGTCTGACTCTAATGGATTAGTTTGGCTCGTCGTCGGATTTGGAAGCGCTTGTTTAACCGTTACTCTACCCGTTGGAAGTAAACCGTTATTAGCATTGTAAGCTTTTTCAAGATTTGTTGGCGTGAAGCTTAGTCTTGTTTCGTTAGGTCCAGCTACCTTAGTAAATGTTTTATCACCGATTGTCAAGGTTACTGTCGCACCTGGTGTAACATTAGTTACCTCGATACTACGATTTGGTAAACCACCTTTTTCAGTCAATTGATCATCTGAAATTTGCGGCGCTTGTGGTTTCACTGTAACATTTACAGGAACTTCTTTGAAAATTCGAGTACCATTTGCATCTAGCGGAAGTGTCACTTTAACTTTTTTCTCAACAATTCCTGGTGTAGCAGTAGATGGCGCACCACCTACCCACTCAAATTTTGTTCCTGCCGGGAATGCTTCATTTGGCGTCCCGTTTGCCAAAGTTTGTTTAGTATTATTTTTTAGAACATTCTCAGCCGAAGCAACATTTGTTTCTCCCTGAACATAGGTCAAATCAGCTTTTTTAACAGGGTCTACAACGATTTGTCTGACCGTTACGTCCTTGCTAAGTTTAGTCGTGCTATTATCAAATCGTCCCTTTGGATAGGTAACTTTCAGGCGATACTCGTGCGTTCCTGCAACGTTTTTCTCAGGAATTGGCGAAGTATTTCCAACCACTTTTCCGTTCGCATCATACCAAGCCCCATCAGTTCCAGGCGGTATATTGTCATTACCACTTTGTTTTAAATATGGTGCGCGCTCTCGTCCATAGCGTGGTGCTTCTCCAGCCCAATCATAAATTGGTGCCTTAGCATCATAAGTAGACATTGTACTATAGGTTACTGGGACTCGCTTAACTGTTCCATCCCTATAAGTCACTTTTACTACGGCTTGTTTGTTGTTTCCTGAGTTTGTCACATCTGGTGCTTGTTCCCATGTTACATCAGCATCACTTGGAATAGTGCCGCCATTAACAGCTTTAATGACATCTTTTGGACGAATGGTGTCACCTTCCCCAACATAAGTGTAGAATACACTACTTGCAGCTTCAACACCATAGTCCAAATTAGGAGTGATTGTCTTTGAAGTTCCATCTTTAAATGTAATAGTCACATCACCATTTGGTCGGACGTCATAAGTACGAATGCGAGATGTATCAGACGGATTCGATTTCTCGACTTCTGATTTAATTTTTTCCTTCTCAGCAGGAGTCAAATTTAACTTATCAGCAACGGCAATGACAGGCGGTTTTGTCAATTTAATCTTATCCGCCAAGCGTCCTTGTACAACACCAAACCATGGGCTTTCTCCCGTATTTCCATTTGGGTCAACCGCTGTAATAACACGAGAGAAGATATTACCAGATTTCCAAGTCATATCGCTATTTGCAACCGCATTAACCGTCTTTGTGGTTTGATTAGTACTTGTCAGTGTCGTGATATTCTCGACTGGACCACGCCCCCACTCAGTGAATTTCCCTTCAAAGAAGTCATTCAAATCATCCTTTGCATTACGCATTTTCAACGTGGTAAGCTTACCACTATTATCCCTACCGGTATAAGTAATTTGAATCGTATCTCCAGCATAAAAAATATAGCGGCCCGAACTATCTATCTCAGGGGTCTCTCCATTAACCTTAACAGTAAGATCAACTGTTGGCGGTATATTTTCCTTACTAATGTTAACAGTACTTACATCTGAGTTCAACGTTTCATTTTGACCTGTTACTGGATTATCAAATGCCTTGCTTTGTTTAACAGTTACGTTTCCTATTGGGAGAAGACCATTGCTATCTGCAACATCGGTAGAAGGGAAGGTTACATTTCCATTACCATCTGCTTGTTTAGTAAGAGTCTTACCGCCGATTGTCAAGGTGACCTGCGCATTTGGCAATGCATTCGTTACGGTAATTCCTTTATTTGGAAGTCCACCTGTATTCGTTACCTGATCTGTTGAGATTTGTGGTGGGTTTGGTCTAACTTTGATAGTTACAGGAACATTTGTACTATTTCTTGGTTTATCCGTTGAACCTTGTGGTAAAGTAACTGTGACTTCTTTCTTATAGATCCCTGGAGTGCTTACTGTGCTAGCATTTGGTGCCGAATCTCTCCAGCTGTAATCGGTTCTAGTTGCCACAGTCGGACCATTAGGTATTGCAACTCTATCATCAGAGTTCTTAATCGCCTTATCCGGGTTAGCAATGATATCATTTAGTGGTGCTGTATTTCCAACCGTTGTAACATACTCTTGCTTGGCTACCGGATCAACTACTGTATAATTAAAGCTCACTGTACTTGTGAGAGCAGGATTTGAAGTTGTTACATCACCAAGGCGTCCTTTAGGATAAGTTGCTATTGCTTTATAGGTGGTGCTGTGAGTTGTAGCCAAATCAGCAGTTGTATGCCATACGCTACTAAAGGCTGGAGAGCCATCTTGTTTACGTACAGGTGTTGAGCGATTATCATTCAGCTGATATTCATAAGCAAATGTAGTCCCTGAAGGAAGAGACTCGTTATTAATATAGAATTTTGAATATCCGCCTATATTATTAGCATAGCTATTTCCAACAGTTCTTTCTGTCCCCGGTACTGCTTTAAAGGCATAGAACTTACCTGGAACTCCATTGTTAGTTTTGGTCTCAATCTTTTGATAAACTGTGTAATTATAGGTTAAATCCGTAGTAGTTTTATCTGGGTGAGTTACCGTTAAGGTTGCAGAGCGAGGAGTGTTGCTAACTTCCATTGTAGGAGCTTGACCTTGTTTCCATGCAAATGTTGTCCCACTAGGGAAGTCAGATGCCCCACCAACTGGGCGCACAAGACTTCTTAGATTTATATTAGATAAAGGCTCGTCGCTAACTGCATAGAAGTGCTCCGTTGTTTTCTCTACACCATACTTAACATTGTTTGTGACTGTATCCGTGGTTTTATCACGATAAGTAATGGTAACATCTCCATTATTAGCTACACTGATTGTTCCTTCTTCAGATCCTTTTTTGTAATCTGTACTTGAAAGAACGCTTGCATTGGCTGCTTTAAAGTTAGCCAATACTTGATCTTTTTCTGCCTTACTTAGATTTGTCGTATTATTAACTGCGACAGTCGCACCACTTATAGGCGATTGACGCTCATTAAATCCGTGAATACGAACAGTCATCGTAGTCATTGTTTTTTGTCCGGCAGTATCATCAGCGCCATACGAAATATTGTAATCCCCAGGAGTCATTGGTTTCCAGCCATTTTCCCGACCAATCGTACCATAAATCTCGGTTGTCCACTGCTTATGTTCATAAACATAGGCTGTATTGAGTCCTGTTTTAGGATCTCGTTTAAGAGTCGCAAAGTTGATTTGTCCAGGGAAATTTTTACCTTGTAAACCTGTAATAACAGGATTATTTCCCGTATAGAACAATCTCAAAGCCTTATCATCTCTAAACACCATATTGATATTTACAGAATCATCATTGAAAACTTCAAGTAATTTTGGCAATTCAACAGTAGGAGGATTATCTGTTGCACGTCCCTGATTTCTCACAGCATCATTTTGATTCCCTGCTCTACCTGTATGGACATAAGAGGTCATCAAATTCGTGTAATTACCAGAAACATTCGTACTTGTAAATGGTTGACTACTTGTAGCAACTCGGGCATCCAATCTGGCATTGCTTGATTTTTCATTTACAGTGGCATGAACTTCAATCGTTGCCTCTAAATTTCTATTTAAATCATGACGTTTGCTAAACACGTACTCATTGCCAGAACCACCACGCTTCTCCATCGGTTGACCATTAAAAGTAACACGGGTAATAGTCGTATTTGGATCCACATTGGCAAGTAAACCAGCATAATTCAGGGCATTATCTGAGTGCATATTGATACGCCAGATTACTTCATGAGTATTCTTATTGTACTGACCTGATTCAAGCGAAGCCGATGTTCTATTGCTAGCAAACGTGTTCGTGATTAACGAAGTAGGCAAAGCTCTAGGATGTACCCCACTGCCCATACCTTGACCATTTCGTGCATCACGCGCACCTGAATTGACTCTCAACACAGCATTAGCAATCGAGTTACGAGCAGAGGTCGCTAGTTTTACAGTTTCGGTCAAATCTGCCTTAGGATTAGCAAGAGCTGTCTCGATAGCAGTCACCGCAGCATTCACTTTTGCTATAGCTGCATCACTATTAGGTAGACCAACCGCTTTTGCCAGGTACTCACCCATTTCAGCTGAAAGTTTGGTTAACTTCTTACGATTTTCATCCTGTTGTTTAGCTGAAACTTCCGATGTTGCTATGGCACCAGCAGTCACTCCTGCCAAACTACTTATTTCTGCATTCGTATCAACCAAACCTTTTTCCAATTTAGCTGATTCCAATACAGGAGCACCTAGCTTAGAGGCAGATAACCCTTCTTTAGCCAACTGACTTTCTTTTGACACAGACTCTGCTTTTCCAGAAGTCTCAGAAGCAGTAGTAGAATGTACACTATTGTCTGAAGCCACCATCGACTGACTAGAACTTACAGAGGTACTTGCTGAGACGCTAGCTGAAGTTGATGCGCTTTCTGAGGCACTTGTTGACATACTAGCAGAAGAACTAACGCTAGCTGATAGACTAGTGGATATTGATTCTGAGCTAGATACACTCTCGCTTACTGAATGAGACAGACTTGCCGAATTCTCCGCATCCACTTTTGCAGTTGTACCAAGGACAACTGTATCATGCGTTGCTAAAGCATCTGAACTATCTAACGTTTTTTCAAGGGCTACCGCTTCGTTTGCAAAAACTTTTGTCTGAGTAGCAACAGTCCCGCCTAATACGGCACCTGTTGCTGCAATACCTCTTATAATATCAAGACCTGTAATCGTTTGATTAGTTTGGTTTTCTACTACTTCGGTCATAACCTGAGTAGTATCCACACCACCACGTAAAACCTTGAATAAGCCAAAAAGAGAGGTTGAGGCTCTCAACCAATGCTTACCGGATTTTACCAGTTTGTATCGAGTCACACGATCAGTTTCGCGATATTGACCCTTTTGACGTCTGAAAAACATTTATTTTTTTCCTCCAAAAAAAGTACTATAGTAGTTATCTTAATGCAATCGTTTCCTATTATACACAAATCACTATGTTAAGTCAACTTATTTTTTAGTATTCTTGCTAAAAAAAAAAAAGCATTTTCTGATTTGTTTTGTATGAATTCTTCATTGATAAACAAAATTAATATACTAGATAACTGAATCCCTTATTGACTGGTCTATAAAAAAGAAAAATCCATTATTTTTACCGATGAATACGTCATACTTATCCAAAATTAAAAAGAGCATCATTTTCCTTCGCATAGCCATATATATTGTATGTTATTCAAGGAACTCTTCGCTGTTTTCATTAGAATTAAGAGATAGTAAATTTCAAAGTATAAAGTATATAGTTTAACTACGATATTTCTTGAGCAAGCTGAGAACCAAAAAGGTTGCACTTTAGTAATGCAAATAGCTCGACCTACTAACTCTTACAAAAAAGCCCACAATACCACAAGGAAAAAGCCCATGAATATAGCATTCCTGGACTTCTCTTATCAGAATATTTAGATCAACCAACATAAAGGTTAGCGATTGTTAGATTACGACGCTGAGTTTTACGAATCGATACCATTCGTGGAATTTGCCTAGTGAAGCGTTTAGGTAAACCGATTGTTACACCACGACACGGAGTTTGGCAAATCGATTCCATTTACAAAACGTAGTTAGTAAAGCAGTTAGCTAGTTCGCTTCCTTACCATTACGACGAAAAAGTCCATAGAAACTTGGCGTTAGCTACTTAGAATGTTACACAATCAAATAAATTTTCTGAACTACGACACGGAGTTTAGCAAATCGATCATATGTGCTAAACGTAGTTAGTGAGGCCGTTAGCTAGACCACTCACTACCCCTTACGACGGAAAAATCCACGAATCGATACCATTCGTGGATTTTTCCTAGTGAAGCGTTTAGGTAAGCCGCCATAGCGGTTACCGTCAAATGACAGCAACTTTATGTTGCTAGTCATTTGTAACGATTTACATCTTCTCTTCCAACTCTACGTCTGGATACTTATCCGCAAACCAGCGGAGCGCAAAGTCATTTTCAAAGAGGAAGACTGGTTGGTCAAAACGGTCTTTAGCCAAGATATTTCGGCTTGATGACATCCGTTCATCCAAGTCCTCAGGCTTGATCCAACGAACGGTCTTTTTACCCATTGGGCTCATAACCACTTCCGCATTGTATTCGCCTTCCATACGGTGTTTAAAGACTTCAAACTGGAGTTGACCAACAGCTCCCAGCATGTACTCGCCTGTTTGGTAATTTTTATAAAGCTGAATAGCACCTTCTTGCACCAATTGCTCGATTCCCTTGTGGAAAGATTTTTGCTTCATGACATTCTTAGCAGATACTTTCATGAAAATTTCAGGTGTAAAGGTTGGCAGTGGTTCAAATTCAAATTTATTTTTCCCAACTGTCAAGGTATCTCCAACTTGATAAGTACCGGTATCGTAAACCCCGATGATATCTCCTGCTACAGCATTAGTCACATTTTCACGACTTTCCGCCATAAACTGAGTCACATTCGAAAGTTTAGCCCCTTTACCAGTACGAGGTAGGTTGACACTCATGCCACGCTCAAATTCGCCTGATACGATACGAACAAAGGCGATACGGTCACGGTGACGAGGATCCATGTTGGCTTGGATTTTAAAGACAAATCCTGAGAAATCCTTGTCATGAGGATCCACAATTTCTCCGTCTGTTTTCTTGTGACCATGAGGTTCTGGAGCAAACTTGAGGAAGGTTTCAAGGAAGGTCTGCACACCAAAGTTAGTAAGGGCTGAACCGAAGAAGACAGGTGTCAATTCTCCAGCAAGGATAGCTTCCTCTGAAAACTCATTCCCAGCTTCATTTAAAAGTTCAATATCATCCTTGACTTGCTCGTAGAAAGGATTGCTACCAAAAAGCTTGTCCCCATCTTCAAGACTAGCAAAACGCTCATCCCCTTTATAGAGTTCCAAGCGTTGATTATAAAGGTCATACAAGCCTTCAAAAGCTTTCCCCATACCGATTGGCCAGTTCATCGGATAGCTGGCAATACCCAAGACTTCTTCTAATTCTTGCAAGAGATCCAAAGGCTCACGACCGTCACGGTCCAGCTTGTTCATAAAGGTAAAGACTGGAATACCACGATGTTTAACAACTTCAAACAATTTCTTAGTTTGGGCCTCGATACCCTTGGCAGAATCCACGACCATGACCGCAGCATCCACCGCCATCAAGGTACGATAGGTATCTTCTGAGAAGTCCTCGTGCCCTGGTGTGTCGAGGATATTGACGCGCTTACCATCGTAGTCAAATTGCATAACAGATGAAGTAACCGAAATCCCACGTTGCTTCTCGATATCCATCCAGTCAGACTTGGCAAAAGTCCCTGTTTTCTTCCCTTTTACGGTACCAGCTTCACGAATCTCACCCCCAAAGTAGAGCAACTGCTCAGTAATAGTAGTTTTTCCCGCGTCAGGGTGGGAGATGATGGCAAAAGTACGACGTTTCTTAATTTCTTCTTGAATATTCATAAGTTCTCTTTCTTTGATTCTCTATTTTTCTTGTTTCGATATCTAAGAATGATTTTTACATTGGATTTTACCATTCCTTTCAACACTCCATTATATCGAATTTTAGCATTTTTTTCAATCTCTATTTCTTTTCACTTCCCCCTCCCTTATTTATAGGAAAATATGGTAAAATAGAACAGACTAAAAATCATCATTTCACGAAAGGATGCAAGATGAAAATTACGCAAGAAGAGGTAACACACGTTGCCAATCTTTCAAAATTAAGATTCTCTGAAGAAGAAACTGCTGCCTTTGCGACTACTTTGTCTAAGATTGTAGACATGGTTGAATTGCTGGGCGAAGTTGACACAACCGGTGTCGCACCTACTACAACTATGGCTGACCGCAAGACCGTACTCCGCCCTGATGTGGCCGAAGAAGGAACAGACCGTGATCGCTTGTTTAAAAACGTACCTGAAAAAGACAACTACTATATCAAGGTACCAGCTATCCTAGACGATGGAGGAGATGCCTAATGACTTTCAACAATAAAACCATTGAAGACTTGCACCATCTCCTTGTTTCTAAGGAAATTTCTGCAACAGAATTAACCCAAGCAACACTTGAAGATATCAAGTCTCGCGAGACAGCTATCAACGCTTTCGTCACCATAGCTGAAGACCAGGCTCTTACTCAAGCTAAAGCCATTGATGAAGCTGGAATCGATGCTGACAATGTCCTTTCAGGAATTCCACTTGCTGTTAAGGATAACATCTCTACAGACGGCATCCTCACAACTGCTGCCTCAAAAATGCTCTACAACTATGAGCCTATCTTTGATGCAACAGCTGTTGCCAATGCAAAAGCCAAGGGCATGATCGTTGTTGGGAAAACCAACATGGACGAATTTGCTATGGGTGGATCAGGTGAGACTTCACACTATGGTGCCACTAAAAATGCTTGGGACCACAGCAAGGTTCCTGGTGGATCATCAAGTGGTTCGGCCGCAGCTGTAGCTTCAGGACAAGTTCGCTTGTCACTTGGTTCTGATACTGGTGGCTCTATCCGCCAACCTGCTGCCTTCAACGGGATCGTTGGTCTCAAACCAACCTACGGAACGGTTTCTCGTTTCGGTCTCATTGCCTTCGGTAGCTCATTAGACCAGATTGGACCTTTTGCTCCTACTGTTAAGGAAAACGCCCTCTTGCTCAACGCTATTGCCAGCGAAGATGTCAAAGATTCTACTTCTGCCCCTGTCCGCATTGCCGACTTTACTTCAAAAATCGGCCAAGACATCAAGGGCATGAAAATTGCTTTGCCTAAAGAATATCTCGGTGAAGGGATTGACCCAGAGGTTAAGGAAACTATTCTGAATGCAGCCAAACACTTTGAAAAACTGGGTGCTATCGTTGAAGAAGTCAGCCTTCCTCACTCAAAATACGGTGTTGCCGTTTACTACATCATCGCTTCATCTGAGGCTTCATCAAACTTGCAACGTTTTGATGGTATCCGTTACGGCTACCGCGCAGAAGATGCAAGCAACCTTGATGAAATCTACGTAAATAGCCGTAGCCAAGGTTTTGGTGAAGAAGTGAAACGTCGTATCATGCTAGGTACTTTCAGCCTTTCATCAGGTTACTACGATGCCTACTACAAGAAAGCTGGTCAGGTTCGTACCCTCATCATCCAAGATTTCGAAAAAGTCTTCGCGGATTACGACTTGATTTTGGGCCCAACTGCACCAAGTGTTGCCTATGACTTGGATTCTCTCAACCACGACCCAGTTGCCATGTACTTGGCTGACCTTTTGACCATACCAGTCAACTTGGCAGGTCTCCCAGGAATTTCGATTCCTGCTGGATTCTCTCAAGGTCTGCCTGTTGGTCTCCAATTGATTGGTCCTAAGTATTCTGAGGAAACCATTTACCAAGCTGCTGCTGTTTTTGAAGCAACAACAGACTACCACAAACAACAACCCGTGATTTTTGGAGGTGACAACTAATGAACTTTGAAACAGTCATTGGACTTGAAGTCCACGTAGAGCTCAACACCAATTCAAAAATCTTCTCACCTACTTCTGCCCACTTTGGAAATGACCAAAATGCCAACACCAACGTGATTGACTGGTCTTTCCCAGGAGTTCTACCAGTTCTCAATAAAGGTGTTGTTGATGCCGGTATCAAGGCTGCTCTTGCCCTCAACATGGACATCCACAAAAAGATGCACTTTGACCGCAAGAACTACTTCTATCCTGATAATCCCAAAGCCTACCAAATTTCTCAGTTTGATGAGCCAATCGGTTATAACGGCTGGATTGAAGTGGAACTAGAAGATGGTACGACTAAGAAAATCGGTATCGAACGTGCCCACCTAGAAGAAGACGCTGGTAAAAACACCCACGGTACAGATGGCTACTCTTATGTTGACCTTAACCGCCAAGGGGTTCCTTTGATTGAGATTGTATCTGAAGCTGACATGCGTTCTCCTGAAGAAGCCTACGCTTACCTAACAGCCCTCAAGGAAGTTATCCAGTACGCTGGTATTTCTGACGTTAAGATGGAAGAAGGTTCTATGCGTGTGGATGCCAACATCTCCCTTCGTCCGTATGGTCAAGAAAAATTCGGTACCAAGACTGAGTTGAAGAACCTCAACTCCTTCTCAAACGTTCGCAAAGGTCTTGAATACGAAGTCCAACGCCAGGCTGAAATCCTTCGCTCAGGTGGTCAAATCCGCCAAGAAACTCGTCGTTATGATGAGGCAAATAAGGCAACCATCCTCATGCGTGTCAAGGAAGGGGCTGCAGACTACCGCTACTTCCCAGAACCAGACCTACCACTCTTTGAAATCTCAGACGAGTGGATTGAGGAAATGCGGACAGAGTTGCCAGAGTTTCCAAAAGAACGCCGTGCGCGTTATGTATCTGACCTTGGCTTGTCAGACTACGATGCTAGTCAGTTGACTGCAAACAAAGTCACTTCTGACTTCTTTGAAAAAGCTGTTGCCCTCGGTGGCGATGCCAAACAAGTTTCTAACTGGCTCCAAGGCGAAGTCGCTCAATTCTTGAACGCTGAAGGTAAGACACTGGAACAAATCGAATTGACACCAGAAAACTTGGTTGAAATGATCGCCATCATCGAAGACGGTACTATCTCTTCTAAGATTGCCAAGAAAGTCTTTGTCCACCTGGCTAAAAATGGCGGTGGAGCGCGTGAATATGTTGAAAAAGCAGGTATGGTCCAAATCTCAGATCCAGATATTCTGATTCCAATCATCCACCAAGTCTTTGATGATAACGAAGCGGCTGTTGCCGACTTCAAGTCAGGTAAACGTAACGCAGATAAGGCCTTTACAGGCTTCCTTATGAAAGCAACCAAAGGCCAAGCCAACCCACAAGTCGCCCTTAAACTCCTTGCCCAAGAATTGGCGAAGTTGAAAGAAGATTAAAAAAATAATCTCCAGATTAGGAACTATCAGTGAGTTCTCTAGTCTGGAGATTTTTCAATATACCTCGTTATTGGGGTTTACCTTACTTACATATCCTACTTCAAAAAGCCCTTCCCCTAAAAATAGAGGAAAGGCTTTTCTTGATTATCATAAACCTCAGAATGATAGATAAGCGACTTATTACGCTTTATACCATTTCTTACTCCTTATCATCTTTACGACGTCTTGAAACTAAACCTAAGCCAGTTATTGCTGCTAGAGCTCCAAGAAGGAGAGATGAAGTTGATGATTGAGTACCTGTATTCGGAAGTTCCCGTTTACCATCTACAAATGTTGATTCATTTGAATTCGTTATTTGAGTTGATTTATCTGATGTTGCTGTTACATCTGAATGAGCTGGGATATCTGATTGTCCAGGAACATCTGAATGAGAAGGGGTTTCATCATGAATTGGAGTAATCACTTTCTTAAAGATATGAGTTGTTACATTTCCAACTAAAATAGTCTTGACATATTCATAGCCAGTAAATGTTCCCTTATCTTTTGTACCATCTTCTTGAGGTTTTAGAACATTACCTTCAGTATCTTTCCAAACTGTTGATTTACTTTCTTCATTACTTGGAGTTGAAGGTGTTGGTGAATATGGTGTTGAAGAAGATTTCTTAGTATATACATGGATTGTATTTCCATCTTTATCTTTCTTAGTTTCTTTGAAGATGTACTCTGGAATA
>NZ_AICU01000084.1:0-71650 GCF_000257865.1 Streptococcus mitis SK575
CCAGCGTTACCAGAAGCTGTTGTGACTGACAAAGGGGAACCAGAAGTTCAACCAGCGTTGCCGGAAGCTGTTGTGACTGAGAAAGGGGAACCAGAAGTTCAACCAGCCTTACCCGAAGCTGTTGTGACTGAAAAAGGGAAACCAGAAGTTCAACCAGCGTTGCCGGAAGCTGTTGTGACTGAGAAAGGGGAACCCGCAGTTCAGCCAGCATTACCCGAAGCAGTAGTCACAGAAAAGGGAGAACCAGAAGTTCAAGCTGAGTTGCCAGAATATACGTCAAAAGTTGCTCCAACTTTGACTTTAGATAAGGTTACAGAAGATGCGATGGATCGTTCAGCTAAATTGGATTACACTCTTGAAAATACAGGTAATACTGAAATCAAGAGCATTATAGCTGAGATTAAAGATGGGGACACTGTTGTTAAGCGAGTTGATTTATCTAAAGAAAAATTGACAGACGCTATTCAAGGTTTGGATTTATTCAAAGATTATAAAATTGCAACAACAATGACTTACAACCGTGGTGAAGGTGATGAAACATCTAAACTGGATGAAAAACCTTTGCGTTTGGAGTTGAAAAAGGTCGAAATTAAAAATATTTCATCTACTAATTTAGTGAAGGTGAATGATGATGGTACTGAAACACCAAGTGATTTCATGAGCGAAAAACCTTCTGATGAAGATGTGAAGAAAATGTACTTAAAAATCACTAGTCGTGATAATAAAGTAACACGTTTAGCAGTTGATAAAATTGAAGAAGTGACTGAAGAAGGTAAGAAACTTTATAAAATCACTGCTGAAGCTCAAGATTTGATTCAACACATTGATCCATCTAAGGCGCGCAATAAGTATGTTTATTATATAGAAAAACCCCAACCTAAAGAAGATAATGTCTACTATAACTTTAAAGATTTAGTAGACGCTATGAATGTTAATAAAAATGGTACATTTAAAATCGGATCAGATTTGAATGCTACAAATGTACCAACACCTAACAAACAATATGTCCCAGGTACGTTTAAGGGACATCTATCAAGTGTTGATGGTAAACAATATACAATTCATAACATTGCCCGTCCCTTATTTGACCGTGTTGAAAATGGTTCTGTGAAAAATATTAATTTAGGTAATGTGGATATCAATATGCCTTGGGCTGACGGAATAGCACCTGTTGCCAATATGGTGAAAAATGCAACTGTTGAAGATGTTAAGGTAACTGGTAGTGTAGTTGCTAATAACAATATTGCGGGTATCGTCAATAAAATCGATAGTGGTGGTCAGTTGACAAATGTAGCCTTCATCGGTAAACTCACGGGTGTTGGTGATAAAGGTCAATATATGGCTGGTATTGCCGGTGAGATTTGGAGAGGTAATGTTGCAAAAGCATATGTCGAGGCTGATATCGTTGCTAACAGAGCCCGTATAGGTGGTTTAGTTGCTAAAACAGATAATGGCAACGACTCTATGGGAATTGGTAAATACGGTTCAATTCGTAAATCAGTCACCAAAGGAACCATTAAGACTAAAGTTTTGTTTGAAACAGGTGGATTTATCAATAGCAATCTTCCTTTTGGTAAACTGGAAGATAATATTTCAATGATGAGAGTTGAAAATGGTGAAGAGTTCTTTGGTTCTTCAGATTTGGACTACGATGGTGGTTATTTCACAAATGGATGGTTAGAGCGTAACTTTGTTGTCAAAGGTGTCAGTTCAGGTAAGCATTCATACAAACGTTCTCGTGACAAAATTAAAGAAATTAGTCAAGATGAAGCTAATAAGAGAATTGCAGCCTTTAATATTACTGCTGACAAATATGAAATCAACGAACCTGTGGTCAATCGCTTAAATCGTTTAACCAGAAGAGAAGATGAATATAAGTCAACCCAAGACTATAAAGTAGATCGAGATCTGGCTTATCGTAACATTGAAAAACTTCAACCGTTCTACAACAAAGAGTGGATTGTCAACCAAGGTAACAAACTTGCAGAAGATTCAAACTTAGCTAAGAAAGAAGTCCTTTCTGTTACGGGAATGAAGGATGGTCAATTCGTGACCGATTTATCGGATATCGATAAAATAATGATTCACTATGCAGATGGTACAAAAGAAGAAATGGGGGTCACACTCAAGGATTCTAAAGTCCAACAAGTGCGTGAATATAGCGTATCTGGTCTTGGTGATGTTGTCTATACACCGAATATGGTTGTTAAAAATCGAGACAAACTGATTGCAGATGTGAAAGAAAGACTTTCAAGTGTTGACTTAATTTCATCTGAAGTACGCGCGCTAATGGATAATCGTCAGAAAGCTGAAGAAAATACCAACACACGTAAAGATGGATATATTCGCAATCTATACTTAGAAGAAAGCTTTGCCGAAGTGAAGCAAAATCTAGATAAGTTAGTCAAAGCCTTGGTCGAAAATGAAGACCATCAATTGAATAGTGATGAAGCTGCGATAAACGCACTTCTCAAGAAAGTAGAAACCAATAAAGCTAAAATCATGATGGCTCTGACTTATCTCAATCGTTACTATGATATCAAATACGGTGACATGAGTATAAAAAACATCATGATGTTCAAACCTGATTTTTATGGTAAGACACCAAGTGTTATTGACAGACTCATCAACATCGGTTCAAGTGAAAAGAACTTGAAAGGGGATCGGACTCAGGATGCTTACCGTGAAATCATCGCAGGTAATACTGGTAAAGGTAATTTGCGTAACTTCTTAGAATACAACATGCGTTTGTTTACAGAGGATAAAGACATTAATGATTGGTTTATCCACTCAGCTAAGAATGTTTATGTTTCAGAACCTAAAACTACAAATCCTGACTTTATTAATAAACGTCATAGAGTCTTTGATGGGCTAGATAACGGCGTTCATGGTCGTATGATTTTACCACTTCTAACGCTTAAAGATGCCCATATGTTCTTAATTTCAACATATAACACGATGGCGTACAGTTCATTTGAGAAATATGGAAAACATACAGAAGAAGCTCGTAATGAGTTCAAAACTAAGATTGATGAAGTTGCACATGCTCAACAAACTTATTTAGATTTCTGGTCACGTTTATCATTATCTAATGTTCGTGATAGACTTCTTAAGAGTCAAAATATGGTACCGACACCAGTTTGGGATAACCAAAACTACCATGGAGTCGACGGTGCCAACAGCATGGGGTACGGAAAGAACGGGGCAATTATCAGACCTATTAGAGAATTGTATGGTCCAACTGGCAAATTCCACGCAACAAATGGAGCCATGGGAGCTATGGCTAGTATTTACGATAGTGCAAACAATAATGACCAAGTTTACTTTATGGTAACCGATTTAATATCACAATTTGGTATTTCAGCCTTTACTCACGAAACAACACACGTCAATGACCGAATGCTCTATTACGGAGGATACAGTCAACGTGTTGGTACAAATGCAGAAGCCTATGCACAAGGTATGCTGCAAACACCTGATAGTTCAACGACTAATGGTGAATACGGCGCACTTGGAATTAACATGGCTTACCATCGTCCAAATGACGGTAACCAATGGTACAACCCAGATCCTGACAAATTAAAGACACGTGATGACATTGACCGCTACATGAGAAACTACAATGAAGCTATGATGTTGCTTGATTATGTAGAAGCTGATGCTGTACTTCCTAAAATTAAAGGAGACAATAGTAAGTGGTTCAAGAAAATCGACAAAGAAATGCGCTCTAAGATTCAGTACAATGATCTTTTAGGTCCAAACCAATGGGATAGTGTCCGTGATTTGAAAGGTGAAGAAAAGGTAATGACTTTATCTAGCGTCAATGATTTAGTGGATAATAACTTCATGACGAAACATGGAAATCCAGGTAACGGACGTTATCGCCCTGAAGATTATGCTGTCAACTCAGCATATGTAAACGTCAATATGATGGCTGGTATTTATGGTGGTAATACTAGTCTTGGAGCTCCTGGTTCATTATCATTCAAACACAATGCCTTCCGCATGTGGGGTTATTATGGATATGACAAAGGTTTCACTAGTTATGTATCTAACAAATACAAAGATGCAGCTATTAAAGAAAATAAAGGTTTGCTAGGCGATGACTTTATTATTAAGAAAGTATCTGGAGACAAGTTCAAGACACTTGAAGAGTGGAAGAGACATTGGTACGAGGAGGTTCTTGCTAAAGCTAAGAAAGGCTTTGAAGGTATCGATATTGATGGCGTCCATATCAGTAACTATGATGAGTTAAGGCCTTTATTTGATAAAGCAGTCGAAGAAGATTTGAAAAAAACAGATGACTTCTCTCATACTGTAGCTCTTAAATCTAAGGTATTCAAAGCCCTTCTTAAAAATACAGACGGTTTCTTTAACCAACTGTTTAAAAAAGACATTTAAATGTTTAGAATATAAAGGGAACAGTTTTTTGCTCCCTCTGAAAAGTCATCATTTGATGGCTTTCAAAAAGCACCTCAAAAAAGGTATTGCCAAGTTGCAATACCTTTTTTTGAGGCTCTTTTATCTTGTCTTTGTTTCAATTGACGATACCACATTATGTACTGTTTTGCTTCATTTTATTATAAAAGGACTTAGTCCTGTGCAGTACAGAACTAAGTCCTTTCAATAATTATTTGTGCAACTTTTTGGGGTTAGTAAAGAGAAACTCGTTTTTGGTCATTCTCTTTCTGTGTCAAGTCTCTTAATCTTTATTTTCGTATGGTAAGATCAAGTTCAAGATGATTCCTGTCATGGCTGATAGGGCAGTACCTGAAAGGGTAACTGGACCGAGTTTAAGGATAGCTCCTCCAAGTCCAAGGACCAACATAGCACTTGCGATGATTAGGTTACGCATTTGAGCAAAATCAACACGTTCTTTAATCAAGACTTTCAAACCGTTGCTGGCGATAACTCCATAGAGAAGGATTGACATACCACCAAGTACAGCGTTTGGAATGGTTGAAATCAAGGCAGTGAATTTACCAAGGAAGCTAAGGGCAATCGCGATAAAGGCAGCGTTACGGATAACTGAGACAGAAGCGATACGAGTCATACCGATAACCCCTGTATTTTCTCCGTAAGTTGTATTGGCTGGTCCACCAAGGAAGGCAGAAACTGAAGTTGCGATACCGTCACCAAGAAGAGTACGGTGAAGTCCTGGTTCTTTCAAGAATTGACGGCCACAGATTTGACCCAAAACAGTATGGTCACCGATATGTTCAGAAATTGTTACGATAGCGATTGGCAAGATGGCAATAGTTTCTGGACCAAAGTAAAGATTGTATTCTTTAAAGGCACCACCAGTGCTAAATGGCAAGTAGAAACCAGGAATTTCGAACCAGTTGGCTTTAAGAACTGGTGTAAAGTCAACCAAACCAAGAGTTAGTGCGAAGAGGTAACCACCGATAATGGCAAATAGGAATGGAATGATTCGTAGGAAGCCTTTTCCCTTTGTATTGATAAAGGCAGCAATCAAGAAAGTAACAACTGCTACAAGAGCATTTTTCCAGTTTCCATCAGCTACAAGACCAGCGTTGGTAACAGCTGAACCTGCAAGTCCAAGACCGATAACGATGATCATAGGTCCGATGATGATTGGTGGCAAGAGTTTATCAATCCATTTTGTACCTGCAAAACGAACACCAGCAGCCACAAGGACATAGACCAAACCAGTCAAGATAACCCCTGTTTGGGCAGCAGATACATCACCACCCATTTCTTTCATAGCAAGCGACATTGCTGTGATAAAGGCAAATGAAGAACCTAGATAAACTGGAACTTTAAAACCAGTTGAAATCATGTAGATGAGTGTCCCGACACCTGAAGCAAAAAGGGCAACAGATACAGGCATTCCCAAAATCAAGGGTACCAAGATGGTCGCACCAAACATAGCGAAAACGTGTTGGAAACTAAGGAGAATTCCTTTTCCAGTCGAAGGACGTTGGTCAACGTCTAGTAACAAATCAACAGTTGATTCTTGTTTCATATAAACCTCACTTTTGGGCATCAAAAAAGAGCCCATTATTTTACAGCAATAGGCCCTCAGAGTAAGACTTCTTTAAAATCTAGACTTTAAAGAGTTTCAAATATTTCTGCGTCTTCGTCACCTCACGGGATGACATTAAAAACCTTTGCTTGTGATAGTATAGCAAAAATTACAAACTTTGTAAATATTTTTTTACTAAAAAGATTAAAGCGGGCGTTTATTGGGCATGCCAGCCTTACGTGGATATTTATTTGGCGTTTCTTTTTTCTTTTCCACCACTGTGATGTAGCGCGGATCTCCATTTGGTAGGACGTAGCTGAGATTGTCTTCTACTTTACTAAAAAGGAGGTTGAGGGCATTCTTAGCTTCTAATAACTCCTCAGGCGCATTGCTTGCCTTGAGTGCCAATAGTTTTCCGCCAACTTTAAGGTAGGGAATAGTTAATTCAGATAGGACTTGCATACGGGCAACCGCACGAGCCGTTACAAAATCATATTGAGCACGGAAGTTCTTGTCTTGGGCCAAGTCTTCTGCACGTCCATGGTAGAAATGAACATCGTCTAAATCTAGTTCTTGAGCCAAAAGTTGGAGGAAGTTGATGCGCTTATTGAGTGAATCAATGATGGTCACATCTAACTGAGGATAGAGGATTTTCATTGGTAGACTAGGAAAACCTGCCCCAGCTCCAATATCAAGAAGTTTGATATTTTCATTAGGAATCAAACCTTGAAGAATGGGTGCAATCGAATCGTAAAAATGTTTGAGATAAACTTCTTCCTTGTCCGTAATGGCTGTTAAATTAATCTTTTCATTCCACTCGACCAAGAGTTCAAAATAACGTTCAAATTGTTCTTTCTGCTGGTCCGAAAGTGGAAGATTTTGCTCGGCAAGCAAGTTGTAAAATGTTTCTGGTTTCATAGTTATTTCCTTCTTTAGTATGATCTTATTTTACCACAATCATTAAAAATTTGATATACTGGTACTAATCTAAAAGTAGAAAGGACTTATATCATGACTTGGATTATTCTTGGAGTTTTGGCTCTTGTTGTTATTTTTGTGATTGTTAGCTATAACGGTTTGGTTAAGAATCGTATGCAAACAAAGGAGGCTTGGAGTCAGATTGATGTTCAGTTGAAACGTCGAAATGACCTCTTGCCAAACTTGATTGAGACTGTAAAAGGTTATGCCAAATATGAAGGTTCTACCCTTGAAAAAGTGGCAGAACTGCGTAACCAAGTGGCAGCAGCGACTTCACCAGCAGAAGCTATGAAAGCTAGTGATGCCCTTACTCGTCAGGTTTCAGGTATTTTTGCAGTTGCAGAAAGCTATCCAGATTTGAAAGCTAGTGCCAACTTTGTTAAATTGCAAGAGGAGTTGACAAATACAGAAAATAAAATTTCTTACTCTCGTCAACTCTACAACAGTGTTGTCAGCAACTACAATGTAAAATTAGAAACTTTCCCAAGCAATATTATCGCTGGAATGTTTGGATTTAAAGCAGCAGATTTCCTTCAAACACCAGAAGAGGAAAAGGCAGTTCCTAAAGTTGATTTTAGCGGTTTAGGTGACTAAGATGTTGTTTGATCAAATTGCAAGCAATAAACGAAAAACCTGGATTTTGTTGCTGGTATTTTTCCTACTCTTAGCTCTGGTTGGCTATGCGGTTGGTTATCTCTTTATGCGATCTGGGATTGCTGGTTTGATTATCGCACTGATTATTGGCTTTATCTATGCCTTGTCCATGATTTTTCAATCGACAGAGATTGTCATGTCGATGAATGGAGCGCGTGAGGTGGATGAACAAACAGCACCAGACCTCTACCATGTAGTGGAAGATATGGCTATGGTCGCTCAGATTCCTATGCCCCGTGTTTTCATCATTGATGATCCAGCCTTAAATGCCTTTGCGACAGGTTCTAACCCTCAAAACGCAGCGGTTGCTGCGACTTCAGGCCTTCTAGCTATCATGAATCGTGAGGAGCTAGAAGCTGTTATGGGCCATGAAGTCAGTCATATTCGTAATTACGATATCCGCATTTCGACTATTGCTGTTGCCCTTGCTAGTGCTATCACCATGCTTTCTAGTATGGCAGGTCGCATGATGTGGTGGGGTGGTGCAGGGCGCAGACGAAGTAATGATGATCGAGATGGAAATGGCTTAGAAATCATTATGCTAGTGGTTTCCCTACTAGCTATTGTGCTGGCACCTCTCGCTGCAACCTTGGTGCAACTCGCTATTTCTCGTCAGAGGGAATTCCTAGCTGATGCTTCCAGTGTCGAGTTGACTCGCAATCCTCAAGGGATGATTAATGCTCTACGTAAGTTGGATAATAGTAAACCGATGAGTCGTCCTGTCGATGATGCCAGCAGCGCACTCTATATCAATGATCCCAAGAAAGGGGGAGGGTTCCAAAAACTATTTTATACCCACCCACCTATTTCAGAACGGATTGAGCGTTTGAAACATATGTAAAAATTTGCCTATACAATCCTAAAAAATGAGCATTCTCGTAGTTGGAGATGCTCATTTTCTTATATAAGGAACTCAGAAATCAATTGGTTAGGATACAACTTATATTCTTCGAAAATCTCTTCAAACCGCATCAGCTTCGCCTTGCCATACTTAAGTCCAGCCTGCGGCTAGCTTCCTAGTTTGCTCTTTGATTTTCATTGAGTATTAGAATTTCTTTAGGAAACTTTGTTCAGAACATATGACATATCGAAGAAGAATCTAGCATCTATGTCAAACGGAGGAGGGCAACTGATCTCGTTTTTCGAAAATTAGAGAATATTTTTGGTGAGCTCAAAGTGTGTGTTAGAGACAAGTAGGGCAGCGTAGTAGAGCTAGGATTCATCTTAATGAGCATGGGGGTTACAAAATTGTCCAAGAATTCAATCTACAAATCAGTTATTTAAAAATCACTGTGTGCTTTTAGTTAGAAGTTAGTTTTTGTCCAACCTCTTTTATAGGCGATTTCGGAAAACTTCGTACATGAGAATGGCTGCAGCAACACTGGCATTAAGGCTTTGAACATGTCCATTCATAGGAATGGTAATCATTTCATCAACCTGTTTTTTGATGTTGCTAGAGATACCTTTTCCTTCATTTCCGATGATGAGGGCGATTTTCCCTTTTGTATTCCACTTGTGGCAAGGAGTACCGTTCATATCCGTTCCAAAGGTCCAGAATCCTTCATCCTTAAGTTTATCTAAGGTTTGACTGAGATTGGTTACTCGAGCAATCGGTACGTGTTCAATAGCACCTGTGGCCGTTTTGGCAACGACAGGAGTAACACCGACAGCACGGTGTTTGGGAATGATGACACCTGAAACGTTGGTCGCATCGGCCGTTCTCAGGATGGAGCCTAGGTTGTGAGGGTCAGTTAAGCCATCCAGAATCAATAGAAGTGGATTTTCTTCTTGGCGTGTTTTTGCTAGGATGTGTTCTAATTCGCTATAGGCAAATTCAGATACTCGTAGAACAAAACCTTGGTGGACAGCACCTTCAGTCATCTCAGAGAGAGATTTTTTTGAAGTCCAAGAAATGGACACCTTCTTTTCTGTAGCCAGTTCTTTGACTTTCTCAACATTCTTACCTCGGAGATCTTCTTGGAGGTAAAGTTTGTTTCCTGTGTTTGCAAGGAGGGCTTCGGTAACGGCGTGAACGCCATAGACAATATCATTTGTTTTCATGCCTCTATTATACCACACTTCACTCAGCAGTCCTATTATTAAATATAGAGCAGTGATCTACAACTCGCTCTTTTAAATACTTAAATATCACCAATAAATCGGTAGTGTATTTCCAGTTTAATTTGTCTATTCTTGCCTCTACCAATCGGTTGGTGAATAATAATTTTGTCAATCAATTCGTTGACAATTTTTGAGGTTAAATTCTCAAGCTGAGTATATTTTCGAATGGTTGTCATAAATTCTTCAATGTTGTGGGCAGATTTCATTTTCACCCCAAGAGTTGCGGTGGCAGTTTGGACTTTTTCCTTCAACTCGGCTTGTTCCGCCTCATAGCTGTCGCACAATTTTTTGAAGCGGTCATCCGCAATCTCACCCAAGAGTTGCTTTTCGTAGAGTCGCTGGATGATAGTATCCAACTCCACCATTCGCTGTTCGTTTTTGGTCAGCTGTTTTTTCAGTTCGCTAAACTTCTTGGTTTCTTTGATTTCAAACTTATCCTTCAAGCGCTGTAATAAATCTGCTTCGTTAATCTGAAACGAGTTTATCAGTTCTTGAAGCTCGTTTAAAATTAGGTTTTCCAATACTTCTTTACGAAGATAGTGACCGCCCGAACAAGTATCGCCAGCTCGCTTAAAATGGTAACATTTATAATGGTCGAGGTTCACGCCATCTTTTTCTTGTGGGCAAAAACTTAATTTATGCTCGTTTTCGCAATAAAGCAAGCCTGCAAACAAGTTTTCATGTCCTGTTTTGTTTTTCCAGTTATGCCTTTGAACGACTCGCTTGTGGTTCATCATTTTTCTTGCAATTTCGAAATCTTCCTTCGAAATAATTGCTTCGTGGCTATCTGGGAAAATTAGCCAATCTTCACGAGGTCGCAGGCGACAATTTCGCTGTTTGTAGGAAATTTTTGCGGTTTTCAAGTTAATGGTTGAGCCGATATACTCCTCTTTTTCCAATATTTGCCAAATCATCTGAGTTTTCCAATAACAAGGGTCACTCTCTAAAATTCGATAGTTCGAAACACCCAGCTTCTTTTTGTAGCGAGCAGGAGTGAGGACTTTGTCACGCCTTAAACCTTGAGCTATCTCGGTTGGCGTTCTGCCTGAAATATACTCCGAAAATATCCGTTTAACGATTTCTGAAGCATATTCATCTACTAACCACTCCTTACGATTTTCTGGATTATTAAGGTATCCATAAGGGGTAATCCAGCCGATTTTTTCGCCATTTTTGGCTTTGGTATGTTTCGAAAGCTTAATTTTCTCGCTACACTGCATACTATACCAGTTGTTAAAGAGTGAAACCAACGGTGTGAGGTAGGCATCTTGGCTAGATTTCTTGTTACTATCTATATTTTCTTGCAGGGAAATGAAGCGAATATTTTTCGAAGGAAAAACCACCTCCAAAAGATTTCCTGAAAGCAGGTAATCTCGTGAAACACGGCTCAAATCCTTTACCACAAAATTCGAAACTTGGTTATTTTCAACTAATGCCAGAGCTTGTTGGAAAGCTGGACGCTGGGCGTTTGAACCTGAGTAGCCATCATCATAAAATACAATTGGGTTGCTCAAATTCTCTCGCTCCGCCAGTTTGCTTAAAATCAAGCGTTGGTTGGAAATTGAGTTAGATTCACCTTCGTTTGCATCTTCTGATGAAAGCCTGCAGTACAAAACACTAATCTCGCTCAGGCCTTCAAATTCAACCTTTGTCCAATCTGGAATTTGCTTTGTTAATGTGCTGTGTGTCATCGTGTCTCCTTTCAATACACTCTAACCCATGGATAGGATACCTCGAAAGGGCGAATAAGTCCAGTCTTTGGGGCTTATTTTTCCTGCAAAATCAGCTTTTCAAGTAATTCTTTCAAACTTTTCGAACCACCAAATTTTCGGTTAATCTTAAAAGTTGCTCGCCCGATTTTGACAATTCGTTCTTTTTCATTATTCATCTGTTCGTCCTCCAATCCATTCGCTAAATTCCTCCAGCGTTACCACCTGAAACATTGGCTGAAAATTATTCAGCTCGCTTTCAATTTTCTTCGAAATCGCTTCTTTTCGTTTGTCGTGCGGCACAATCCATAGAACCAGTGGAAACACACCATCTTGCTCTCGCTGCTCGATGCCTGTTTGGTAGTAGGTGATGTATTTTTTGCACTGGTTCAACACTCGATTGAGGCTTTCGGTCGCCATATCAATTTCATAAAAATAACTGTCCTCATATTCGCCCAAAACCAGCTGGGCAAAAGCATCAGGTTTCAGAAAAATCTTCTTGCCCGAAAAGGTGGCGTAGGTGCGGTGGCAGGTGGGTTCAAAATTGAACCGTTCCAGCTGGATTTTGCCAACTTCTTCCAACAATTTCAGAAAAACATACGCTTGTGTCACCGCCAGCGTGTGTTCCAAGTGGTGGGCGGTGGGTTCATACTTATTTTTAAAGCGTTGTGGACGATGTAATGCTTTTAAGCCTTTTATCGTGATGTGCCAAACGAAACTGCCTGAACCTGCTCGCACGCCACCGATTCGCCGTTCCAGATGACGAACCAGTTGATGATTTTTGAGCTTAGTTAGAAGCAAGTTAGCCCTTCGAAAAGCCGTTCGAGAATGCTGACTATCCTGAAAATAGAGGGCAACAATCTGCTTGGTGGTTGCATAACGGCACTGGGCGAGTAGGGTTAAAATATCTTGTTCTTTTTCCGTTAGTTCAATTTTCTCCATTTTGTCCTCCTCGCTTCTTCCGTCCCAAGTTTTCGGGCGGAATTTCATTTTTCTTGTTTTGAAGTTGCGTATTTTCAAAATTGGCTAAATCGTCGCCGTAGCGTTCCAAACTTTCGGCATAAAGTTTATCAATTGGTTGAGCATTTTTCGAAAGAGGCAGACTTCGCCCTGAGACCCACTTGAAGTGGTTGTAAAAAATCGGCATTTGGGCATAAAAGTGAAAAGGTGCAAGAGTCATAAAATCTTCGAAAGTGAGTTCTGGAGCTTGGCTGGCGAGTTCCTTGGCTTCGTGGTGTTCCAGCGTGAAAATGATTTTACTGCGACAATTACTCAAAATGCTGATACGCAGAGCAGATGGCAGTTGCGTCAAGTTCTGACTGGCGAGAATGTAGCCCACTTTCATCGAACGAGACACCGCGAGGGCATCCTCCAAATCCACAGGGAGCTTAAGGAATTGCCCCAGCTCATCAATGTAAATGGGCAGAAAAGGGCGATTTTCAGGGGCGAGACGGGCTTGGTGTAGGGTTAGCTGGTAGATGTAGTTGGTAATAAGTGACCCTATAAATTTAGCGTTTGTCACCCCAATCTGCCCTCGGTTAAGGTTCACCAGCACCACCTTTTTACTCGTGAACAGCTCAATCAAATTAAACTTTTTTGAAGTGGAGGCAAGCATAGCTCGCAGTTCTTTTCGCAATAATAGCTGACGAACTTTGTTCAGAACGGGCGAGATTAATACCTCACGGTTTGCTTCGCTTAGCTGGTTGTAGCCCTGCCAAAAATCCAAGAGAAAAGGGTCAGAAATCTGACTTAATAGTTGATTTCGAAAGACAGGATTGGTTAAAAACTGAGGTAATTGGGGTAAATTAGAATTTTCAACTTGTGCCATCACGGTTAAGGCATGGCTGAGCACATCAACCGTGCGAATACCCCAGTTGTCGCTGAAAAGTTCTTGAAAAAGATTAAGCAACATATCTGCCACCAGCTCAGGCGAGGTGTAGCGAGTCAGGTCAAAGGGGTTGAGACCGATAATTTTGTTGCTGGAGCTGGGGTCTATGATAACCAAATCCACTCGCCGTTCTTTTGGGAAATGAGCCAACACTTCTCGCACCAAGTCTCCTTTGGGGTCAATTAACAGCGTGCTTCTGCCTGCCTGAATATCTGTTAAAATGAACTGGGCGAGTAGGGTAGATTTCCCGACACCCGTTCCGCCTAAAACTAATAAATGTTGAGTGGCGTCTCGAGGTAAAATCTGCAGCGGTTCGTTTTTGATACTTTCACCAAACTTTCGAACAGGCACATCTGGCACTTTATAACCCAAAGGCAGTCGGAGAATTTTGGGGTGAATATTGGCAATCCCAGCCAGTTCACCTTCGCCAATAGGGGCAAGCCAAAAACTGGCAAGCTCCTGCGAAGAAAGGGTGAGCGGAAAAGCCCACGGAATTTGAACCTTATTAACTTTCTCGCTTGAAATCTGGTTAAGAAAAAATTCGACACCGCTGGATTCTAACATTCGAAAGGATCCTAAAACGGTATGGTATAGCTCATTCTTACGAAAATGGCTATCACTTCGCACGCCAATCCGTACATCTGCTTGAAACTGGGCGTGGCGGAGTTTTTCCCGAATCAGCTTATCGGTGTCTTTGGAAAGCTTTGGGATATTCCCTGAAATCCACTGCCACCAAGTGGCGTTAAGATGCGACAAATCCCGAGCCAGCGGTTGTGGCGGACGCGACTTGCCCACCATAATCTGCACGCAAATTTCCTCTAATGGTTTGAGGTGATGGCACAGTGCTAAAAAGGAACGAGTGAAATTTTCAACGCCATCTGTTTTGAGGCTAAAATAGTTGCGTTTGATAGCTACACGCCACGCTTTTTCAAATGTTTTTCGCTCTTTAGGGCGAAGTTTCGCAAACTGAATGTCATTGGAAACCTGCAACATTTTGTGTAAATAGGGTGTGTCCAGTGGGCTACTGAGAAGCAAATATCGCACCTCGTTTTTCGTTAAACGAATCTCCAAAACGAAGGGCTGGCGTCTAGTGTAGCCTGAAAGTCGCACCATCAAATCCAGTATGTCTTGAAATTCCACAGGGCGAGTGTAACCCATCTCGAACACTTCAAAATTTGTTGGGCGCTTCATCGGTTCACCTCCAATCTCTTTTGTTTTTCCAGTAGCGAAAGGCAAGCATTCCGCCACCAAGTAATACGGCAAGCAGGCTTAAGGGTAGGGCAATTTCGATTAGCCAGTGAACCGCCCGATTGACCAAATAAGCCAGCAGAACGAAAAGCAAGGTGTAGCCAACTATTTTTCGCACACTTCATCATTTGCCTTTCTGTAGTCAATGGGATTTTTAGAATATTTAGGAACGGGATAGTTAGAGATAATAATGTCGCTCTCAACTTCATTACCCCATATAGCCCACTTTTTATTAGAAGACACAGGTCGCCTTGCAAAGAGCTCCAAATAATCTGGTTCAGAACAGCGTTCGATGATAGCAAAGAGTTCCTCGGGCTTATGGCTATGGTCTTGTTTGGGGAAGAAGCCCCAATTCATTTGACCTTTAAACTTGATAGGAGCTTTTCCACGAGTAGCGAAAATTACATGCTCGGTGGAATTTCGCAGATAAGTTCCCAAGCCCAGAGTTGGTTTAACCCAAGTAAAAATGCTTTTTGGCTCAAAGCCCCACGCCCGAATAATATCGTAAGATTCTTCTATATAAGAGTTGGAAGTCCAAAACCAGAGATGGGCGTTATCTGCAGCAATGTCCTTGATGGGCATATTGCGGATTTCCTCGTGGCTCATCAGGTTGTAGTGCTTGCAGGCTCCGTAGCTACCTGTTTGGTTCTTCATATAGGGAACATCAGCGAGGATGGTTTTGAATTTCTTTGGTTGAGTTGGTTGTGTCATTTTAAAATCCTTTCTGTTTGTGACGCTCCGAGCATACCAGAAACCGCTAGCAAAAGGGAGCATAAGCAGCTTATGGATTAGGAGCGATGAGAATGGTGCTGTATCTGTTAAGGTGCTATTATATTGCTGTTTTGTTCGGTGATGTAAAAATTACTTCACTTTCGAAGTTCTTTGAGTAGTTCCGCCTGAGCTGAAAGGAATGCCTCGTTGACGGCTTGCCTTTTTTCGAGAAATTGAGCTAGTTCAATTTCTTCTTCAGTGTAAACAGGAGGAAGATTTTTGTTTTTCTCTTTGACTGGTTGTTTTTTAGATTGAGAATCAAGATATACCAACAAGGCAATAACGCCAGCCACAAAGCCAAGAGCAACGGCAAAAATTATGGGCAAGATAAGTTCATTCATAGGGAACCTCCTATCTTATTTGTTGGGAGGCAACCAAGACAAAAGTCTTGATGATGAAATCTGTGCGTTCCTTGGCATGGGGAGTTTTTGCCAGAATATCTGCCTCGAGTTTCGAAAGGTCGCCTACTTTGTTAAGAATGTCTGCCGTCAGAAGCTGATTCTTTTGAAGCACCGCCATCTCCTTCGAAAGTGATTTGGCAACTTCAAGCTGAAATGGATTCGCCAGTTGAGGGATTACATCTGTTGGATTTTGAGTATTTTGTGGAAGTATAGTTTTTCTCCTTTATTTTTAATGGAATGCATGTTGGTCTTATTCGCCGATAGGCAAGTCCTCCTTTCCTACCACACCTGAGCTCTGGTGTGGTATAATGTTGTTAGCTAACTGATGGTTTAAGTATATCACCGACTGATTGTCCTGTCGTTGTGAGAAAAGAGCCTAAAGTTGTGGTTACAAGTTGGAGGAGGAAAAAGCTATGGAGTTTATTCGATTAGGAACTTTTTGCCAAATTATCAATAATTCACTTTTTGAGAGAATAAATTCTGATTTTGAATTTAAGAAAAACCAAGAAAGTGTCGTAACAATGATATTGCGTATCTTGTCTTATGATTCAAATGATGAGTTGGATGAAAAATATAATGGAGAAGATGGCGAGAAAATATTGGATAAACCTTACTGTAGTAAAATCTGTAAGGGAACAGAAAAAATCCATCTATCCCTCCTAAAATTTTTACAAAAAGATGATTATATAGAGCGAATTTCGACTGTGGAAGGGCAGTTTTCAAGTATTGAAGATGACGCCTATTTCTCGAAATCAGTCGCTTGTCGTAAAATATTAGAGCTTTTCACTTCTCCAACTTACAAAATTATTGAATTCATCGAAAATCCTCATATTGAGAATTGCTGGGAAATTGATGTCAACCAGCTGGAAGAACTCTATAAAAATAAGGAATATGACCGACTTTTAGCGACCTCCTTAGTCTTTATCGCTACTTATATCTCAAATTTAGATAAGAAACACCAACCAGAACTTCAGGAAATCGCTTCTTTGCCAGAGGTCTCAAGTGAGATGTTTGACTCTATTTGTCGGGGCAGATGTTTTGACTCTTTCAGACGCAAAATCCGCATCATTCCACGTAAGGCTACAAAAGATTTTCTTATCAAAAGTGAAACTGTTTTTGAGTCAAAGTTTGTTAATCCAAGATTGATGGAAGATGGAAAATTGACCTATTCTTTCTCTTTCGAAACCAAAGAGGAAGCTGAAAATCATCATTTGAAGGTTACGATTAACGGAGAAGACTTGGAAGTTCACTCGAGGCTTGATACAAGTTACGACAGCGTCTACCCTTACAAATTGATTCATTCCGTTCACGATATACCACATCACCGCTACTACGAAGTAAAATTAGAAGTGGAACAAATCCGCAAATGTCCCGTCTTTCAAACTTCTTATCGTTTGACTGCACCGTGCAAAAGTTTTAAAGTTGATGTCAGTGTGATTGGTGAAGACAAGGACGATTGGGTAACTTCGTTCAATATGTTTTCGCAAGCCAAATACCGAGATTCTAAACATAATCGTATTAACACCATACCTGGTAGCAATGCGGACAGTGTTGATATCAATCAGTGGATTTCAGAACGAACAGGTTACTCTTTAAATGTTCGTCCTAAAAGAGACAAATGGCTGTATTACATTCCAGACATTGACAAAACATAAATATTAGTGTATAATAAAGCTATAAAATTTAATATTTTCGCAACTTTCCAGAGTGCTTCTGAGAATAGTTAATCCCTTGCATTTGGTAGAAAATGAAACAATCTACCGAGCAAGCGGTAGAAATCTATTTTTAGAGGTAACTCACATGTATTCAAAACGCTACAAACAAATCATTTGGAATGATACTGCAGCTAATCCCTACTCAAAAGAAAATCTTGCTCGTAGATTATTGACTTATACCGATGATGCTGAAAAAATTCAGGCATTAACAGGTTTTAACGAGAAAAAGCAAGAGGCTTTAAGAGAAAAGAATAGTCAAGCAGTGAAAGTTTTTAACGATTTTCTTCTTCATACGATGGAGTGTCAAAATCAAGGTATTGATTTCAGAAGTTCCAGAAATGGAGCAGATTTAGATACCGCTGTAATGGAAGTTTTAGATTTGAATGAAGAACAATATATTTTGCATAAACAAAGTATTCTAAGGCGTTTAGAGCGTAAACAAAATAAGCGTTCTGTTTAACCTAAGACCTACCTCGTGGGTCTTTTTTTATTTCGTTAATTTTTCTCTAAAATATAACTACCTGCTACAATAGTAAAGAAAGGAGAAATTTTGACAACCCATAATACTAATAAGCAAGAAAATATAGAAACCATAACCATTGGCTATGCCAGAGTTAGCTCAACAGATAATAGACAAGAATTGGGGCTATCTGTTCAAAAAGATGCACTCGGCTTTTGCGATAAACTCTATATTGAAAAAGATTCTGGTGGAAATCAGGAGCGAAAACAACTTGACAAAGCTTTAAAAATGGCGAAAAAATATGCCCAGCAAGGTGTTAAAACAAATTTTGTTGTGTATAAATTGGATAGACTTACAAGAAAGATGCTTCACCTATCTGCTATTATTGAAGATTTAACCAAACATGGTATTCATCTTCAATCTATTCATGAAAATATTGAAACAGATTCTTTAACTGGAAAATTCTTTTGTTTGATGTTGGGTTATGTGGCAGAATGGGAGCTTCAAGCTATTTCTGAACGCACTAAAGACGGACTCCGTAAAGCGAAAGAAAAAGGCGTGAAGCTTGGCAACAAAGGAATAGCGAAAGATAAAGAAAAGCAAATTATTGCACAATACCAGCAAAAAGAAATGTCCGTTCGAAATATTGCGAATCAGCTGAACATTTCCACCGCAACTATTTATAATGTACTGAAGCGCAATGGTATTCAAATAAATAGAAAAAATCACCTATAATTGATTGACAAATCCTTAGAAAAATAGTACATTAAACCTATCAACAGTTTTAGCAAACGGTCGTTTGTTAAAACAATCAAAGTTATCAATAAAAATATTTTAAAATGCTGATTTAATAAGGTTTTAGTTGCCTTGTTGAACTAGCATTTTTATTTTTTCATTGTTTTAGTTGACGACCGTTAACTAAAACAAGCTCAACCCCTATTGTAGCAGGGATTTTTTGAGTGAAAAATAAAAAATGGAGGTTCTTTATGGGACTTAACGACTTAAAAGCCGACTCAGTTGAGGTAACAACCAAACTTTCGGTTTCTGATATTGGCGTGATTCTTCAAGAAATTTGCGCCGAGTGGAAAACAACCCCAGAAGCTATTCAGAGTAGTTCGGGTGCATTAGCTGATTTTGATGATAGAGCTGATATAGAAATCGTCATTAAAGGTAAAGCTGGCTTATTCTCTCCGCAATTTTATGCAGTTCAGGTTTATGTTTACCAACTTGAGAATGAATGTGGACTTCAGCTCATTGCTTTAGGTGATTCTGGATTTTCGAAGATGTGGTATGGTCTTAATGGTGCGATAAAAATGTCTGAAAGCATTAAACGCCGTGACGCCATTATAGAACGAATTATGCAATATAGTTCGAGATAGAATAGAAAGAGGTTTAAAATGAATACTCGTTTAAATCAAAAAGTAGTTCGTGGTGAATTGGTTGAGGTTATTGAAAGCTCAGGTGGTTTTCTTGGCGGAATTGAATATCAATTAGTCGTTGGTGGGAAGATTAAAGAACAATCCAAAGACCTTAGCTATATTCTTAGTGCCTTTGATAGATATTGGTAATTTATTAGAAAGAGTATCGATGAAGAGAAAGTTATTTTTCTCATTTATAATTTTACTGTCATGTATTATGCTTTTAGGTTGTAGTTCCCCTAAGAACTTCACAGGCAAGTGGAAGACCGATATCTTTGACCAAGGAAGTGTTAGAGAAGATGGTGCAAAAATTGCAGGCAAAGCAACTGGACAAGCCGACCTTGCTTCAATTATCTCTAAATATATTCACTGGAATGCTACTATGGAGATAAAAAAAGACGGAACTTTAACAATGGACAACGGCGAAACTTTCTCCGCCAAATGGCATCAAAAAGGCGACAAAATTGTAATTGAAGGAAAAAATATTTCCGGAATTGCAACCCTGTCTGACGACCAAAAGACTTTATATTTTGAAAATAAGCCATTAAATGATAATTCTGATAACCAGAATGGATTTATGATTGGAGAAAATTCGTTAAAGTTTGAATTCAAAAAGGTAGAATAATGATGAAAAAATTAGGAATGGTGATTACATGTTTAGTGATGATTCTGTTACTTGTTTCTTGTGCAAATAAGAGAAAGGATTTGGTTTTATCGAATTTTCCAAGTGTTCAGAATGAACTAACCGAAAAAGACTTGCTTAAGGCGGTTGGAGCACCACACGAGAAGTCCTCTTCTCTTAGTGATGTTACCCAGTTATATGAAAAACTACTAAAAATGGACTTATCTAGTAGTGAATCAATCCTGTCTCAGAAATCAAATTGGACTGTGGGGATAAATGGAATCATCACAGACTACTACGTTTACAAATTAAAAGACGGTAAATCAGTGATTGTTTTTCTTAGTAAAGGAAAGGTTGTTGCGATAACGAGAAAAGGTATCGATTACGAGTAATGTAAAAGGTGAGATAATATGAAAAATAGCATTAAAATTCGATTGGCAATTATAACAATAGCCATCATTGGGTTTCTATTTTATGGATTTAGAGATAATGGTTCGGTACTTTATTACGGGCAAAGCTATACAGCAGGTTCTGTATTTAAACCTGATTCTTATCTCTCAGCTGGGATATTTAAATCTGCAGGCAAAGAGATAAACAAACTGGTTTCGAAAAAGCGTGGAAGTAGCCTTACAGGTGTGATGGTCTCTGTTGTGGTTGGTGGAATTACTTTTTTCACACTTTGGCAAGATGACGATTTTAAAGATATTTTAGTAGAGGCAAGAAAACAAGGAGAAAATAATTACAATGGCTAATTTGGATAATTACTTGATTTTGGTTTTTATTGTAGTAACTGGAATTCTTATCGCTATTCAATTCGCAGGCGAACGTTTTGCAGATTGGCTGACAGATTTAACCGAGCAATTCTTTTCAAAAAGTCTGGATAAGCATGAAGAAAAACGTAAGGCGGAAAAAGAAGAAAAATAAGTTAAGGAGTTACAGTCTAGTTATACTGCCAGATAAAACTAAGATTATCTTCTCTTATTCAAATCTAAGGTATCTAATCCCCCAAAAATCAATATATATTTGACGAATAATAGAAAAAAGACGGCTCATTTTTTGAACCGTCTTTTAATTCACTCATAAGATGTATGAACTCAGATTATTTTCGAGTTCTGTGCGTGGGGCGTTTTTCAGCTCCACTTTGGTATACGACTTATTTTGTATTTGCACAATATTTTTCAAAATCTAAAGAAAAACTGCGTTTAAAAATGTCCCTAATAAAGCATAAGTTTGGATATAATAGGTGTGATGTCGAACGATAGTAAAAAATTTAGACTTCCAATACTTTTTTCGAAAATTTTTGGTATGAAGCAAATGTAGGCTTTAAAGTGGTATAATAAATGTATAGATAGCTAAACAAAAGAGGTAATTTATCGTGATAATAAAAACTCTTCTAATTAAAGGTTTTAAAAAATTTAGAGAATTGGAAGTAAAATTCAATGATGAAATTTCGGTTATTGTAGGAGAAAATAAAAGTGGAAAATCCAGCTTATTGTTAGCGTTGGATATAGCTCTAAACCAATCTGTTTTCAATCGTGCAGATTCATCGCTTGATAGATATTTGAATAAAGAGGATAGGATAGAAAATGGATGGCGTGAAGAGATAGTATCTGAAATTTTAGCATAGCCTGTAGGAAATGCGAGTAATTATAGGAATTTGCATAAGATAATTGATGTAGAAAGGTTTGTATTCAATGATTCAAAGAGGTTCAGAGTTTAGAAAATGGGATTTACATATTCATTCTCCCTATACAGTATTAAATAATCAGTTTGATAAGCTGTCCGATGGAAGTCCAGATGTAGAAAAATTCATTCAAAAGATAAGGGATGAAGGTATCTCTGCTGTTGGATTGACTAATTATTTTAACTTTAATGATGATGATTTTAAGTTAAAGGAAAGATTGAATAAAGAAGGAATTGCAACTTTTTTAAATCTTGAGGTTAGGTTATCAAATATTAATAAATCTGATGAACTTTTTGACTATCATGTAGTATTTGATAATGAGATTCAAGACGACATAGTAAAAAATTTACTTGGTCACTTAAAGGCTAATATTGGTGATGGCGAAAAATCATTTAATCGTTTAAGCAAAACTGAAATAGACAAGAAGGCTCACATTCCTTTTAAAGATTTATTAAAAGTCTTAAATAGCGATAGAGAACTTAATGGTCGTTTTCTAACTGGCTTTCTTTCGAGAGGTCACGGTAGTGCAACTAGTGATTCTGATTCTAAAAATAAGGCAGTTTATGAAGATATTTGTATCAATTCTGATTTTTTGATTCATTCTAGTAATGAAGTAAATATCACAAAAGATAGAGAATTTTGGCTTGATAAATCCCCGCATATAAGACCACTACTTCAATCCTCAGATTCTCACTCTTTGGAGCAAATAGGAAGTAAATATTCTTGGGTGAAAGCAGATTTAACTTTTGATGGTTTGAAACAAATAAAGTATGAACCAGAATATCGAATTAGTGTTGAGAAAGAAAAACCAACTCTCGAAAAGAATGAACTTGTCATTGATAAGATTCTATATAATGGTCAAGATATTTATTTATCTGAAAATCTAAATACAATTATTGGTGGACGCTCAACTGGCAAATCAACTTTATTGAATTCTATAGCTAAAAAACTGGGACGAGAGCTGAATGATAATTCATATTCTTTTGAGAATATGGATGACTTTCATATTATTTGGAAAGACCAGCAAGAAGATAATTCCAGACAGATAGAGTATATACCTCAAGAGTATATGTTTGCTTTAGCCAGAGACAACAAGAAACTTAAAGATTTGGTAGGAAATATTATTCAATCCAAGGCAATGGACTCTGAGTTAAAGAAATATGAACAAAATTGCACTGCTTTACGTCTTGAAATTAGAGGGTTACTTGATAGTTATAAAGAGAACCAAAAAAATATTCATGAGCTAATTAAGCCAGAAGCAGAAAAACAAGCTACTCAAAATCGAATAGATATATATGAATCAAAGAAAAAAGAATTATTAAATGCTAGTGAGATAACGGAACAAGAAAGAGATTTATTTGAAAATCAAAATAAAGAATTGCAGTTATTGAAAAAACAAAAAGAAATTCATGAATCTGACTTGCGATATGTATTGGGTATTCCTCCAATTACATTTGAATTTCAAAGTTTTGATAGAATAAATTCTCCATCTCCAGATTTAAGAGTCAGAATTGGTCAAATAATAGCTCGATTGCATGATTCTGTTAGAGCTCAGCAGAAACATGAAATTAAGGTAATAAAATTGGAGAAAGAAAGTCTGATTAAAGATAGTGAAAATAAAATTGCGGATATAGAAAATGATGACATATACAAGAAATGTGTTGAAGCAATGAAAAATAATTCAGAGATAGCGAGGTTAAATTCTTTAATTAAGAATGAAGTTGATATTTTGGCTAAAATTGAAGCGTTTGAAAAACGAAGGGATGAATTAGATAAAGCAACAGAAGAAATTCAAAAAGAGATTATTTCGAAATATAAGGAATACTCTAATATTAGAACTGAATTATTGAATGATTTCAAGATTGAAGATGATGATTTAAAGATTTCAGTCAAGTTCTCATTAATTGATTTAGAGGATGAATTCTATTATATTAATGCTCGAGGTCGTTCAAAACAAGATTTTATAGAAAAAATGATAGGTTCTTTTGAGGAAGTTGTTGATTCAATATTTGACGAGGATAGTCTTGCGTTTAATGGAAATAAAGATAAATTTAGTCACATTGAGCATTTCCTCACTACTAATTTTTACAAATATAGTTTTGTGATTGAATATCAAGGTGATAAATTTGAACAAATGTCTCCTGGTAAAAAAGCGTTTATTGTATTAAAATTAATATTAGAGTTTTCAGATAGTAAAATCCCAGTATTAATTGACCAGCCTGAAGATAGTTTGGATAATAGGGCAATATATACTGAATTGACAAAATACATCAAAGAAACTAAAGAGGATCGACAAATAATCATAGTTACTCACAATCCTAATATAGTTGTATCTGGTGACGCGGAAAATATTATTGTAGCTAATCAGCAATCTGATAATTCTCCAAATCAAAATGGTAAGAAGTTTGATTATATAAATGGTGCTTTAGAGAATCGTAATAATAATTCTAAATCTGAATTCATACTTCAAAAATACAACATCAGGGAACATGTATGTGATATTTTGGAAGGTGGAGAAGATGCATTTATGAGGAGGGAGAAAAAATACAGTATCAACCGTTAACAATAATTTATATCTGCAAAATAACAAGAATAGTTATTTTTGTGTTAAAGTCTAACACATACATTTAGCTAGAGGAGACTCGGGCTTTTTGGTTGGGTGAATGCTTTTACGCAGTAGAGAAAGGTAAAATATAATAGATTGAATCTGGAATAGTCCACGGACTTTTCTAAAATATTATTAGGAACTGGTTTGAATTTTGCAATTAAATTGTTCAGTTTTTATTTCGTTTAACTATATTTAAGGTAAATCGATAGCTTCTTGCGTTCGCTTCGCCTTTCGGTTCGGGTTGCTTAACTTTGCACTAACACCGCTGTTTCTGCCTAATTTTGGCACACGACTTATTGTATTTTTGCACAATATTAGTCTGTGTAGAGGAGGGCGGAGGAATCTTCAAGAAAATATTCTAAGCTTTTTATTTCCTTTTTTTGCTTCTGTTGTGATGGATTGCCTTTCGAAAATCTCCAGCAGTTGAGCTTTTTACAACTCCATATTTTCACAAAAATACCAGTAAAAAATCTTAATTTTTAGCCCAAATACTGATGTAAATTAAACTCAAAAATAGGCTGGACTTCATTGCTACAGAGAGTTATGATGGACATGTAAAAGAAATTTAACAGATAGGAGTGATATGTATATCGATTTAGAAACCGAAATGTATCTACAAAAATTAGAAGGTGACATTCGTAGTCAGCTATATTGGGGTGTTGTGCCAGAAATGTCAATTGAATGGCAACCAGACCAATTAGGATTTTATCTTAACGATCCGATATCTTTGCCCACATTTTTAACGAAACTACGAGTGTTCGAAAAAGGTTTTGCCTTCGATTATGTTGAAACTAATGTTTTTAAACGCAAAATAACAGTTTTTGCCATTAATGAAAGCAAAGAAAAGTTTATTGCGAAAATCAAAAAGTTGCTCACTTGCCAAAGTGGAGGCGAGATGTGCGAAATTTTGCTATACATTTTGGCAACGCCAGTAACTTATATCGATGAAGCGATTTGTTAGCCGAAAATTATAACAAAATTACCCCAGTTTTGCGACTGGGGCGTTTGTTTCGAATTGAAAATATATAGAAAATTTTATAATACAGTGTAAAAATGTCAGAAAAATTAAAAACAGTTATAAATAATATACTACTATTGACAAAGTGTAAGGATATCGTTATATTAGTAACACCGAAGATTTCTTGTTTTGTCTAACCAACACATTTTTAATGAAAGTGAGGATGGGACAGAAAAAAATATAAAATCAATGTTGACTGCAGCAGGTGCTGGTGGTATTGGTAGCGTAGTCTCTGTTCATATATTAAAAATACCGTTCGAAAATCTTACTGTGATAAGTTTAGTGATAGTCGTTATTCCACTAATTATTTGTTGCTTTGCATTCTTGGTTATCAATTCTAACAGAAGAACCAGAAATTCAAAAGAGCTGATGGCCACTTGGCTTAGAAAGGGCAATAACTATACTAAACCTAGGAATAAAGCTTCACCAAATAAAAGAAAAAATCACCACTAAAAAGTGGTGAACCCAATATAAATCTGTCCTGTTGTTTCTTGTTGGTGAATAGCAAGACGGATAACTAAAAATAAGAAATCTTCTCCCCAACGGTAGTACGATTATCGTTGGGATTTTCTTTATCTCAAAAGCATATATTTTATAGCTATCTGAGATAACTTAATCTATTATACAGACTTTAAATAATTGTGTCAACAGTTTTGTTGAAAAAACATTAAAATAACTAAAATTGGAGATTTTCACTTCGAAAATAGGGCTTAAAACATATCACCCATCATGTAATCGTGCAATTCTTCAAAAGTTGTAAGGTGAACTGTTTCAATTTGAGGGAGTTTGGGTTCAGCTTCGAAATTTTGACTGCTTTCGTTGCTCTGGTTTAATTTTTCCATAAAATCTCCGTTGCTTTATTGGTGTGTCCATGATAACTCTCTATAGGGGAAGAGTCAAGCACTTTTTCACGAAAACCCCAACGACTTGAAATCGCTGGGGTTAAGGGGCTAGAGTTGGTTAGTTGTTGGACTGCTGGGCGAGGTGTGGATATTATAACACAAAACCCCGTCTTGCAACGGGATTTTCTTTATTCAAGAATCAGTAAACCATCTTTAACTGCAAATGGGTCTTTTTCATTGATACGATCGTAAAACATGATACCGTTTATGTGGTCAATTTCATGCTGAACAACGATGGAGTTGTAGCCTTTGAGTTTGATACGGTGTTTTTCTCCATATTTATCAAAGTAGTCAACAGTGACGCGAGCATGGCGGACTACATAGCCAGGCACGTTGCGGTCAACAGACAGACAACCCTCTCCTTCACCAAGAGCAGCTTCTTGAACAGAGTGAGAGACGATTTTTGGATTGTACATAATGGCTTGCAAATCGTAGGCTTCCTCTGGAGTTTCGCCTTCTTCAACAATATTTGGCACCAAAACAGCGATAATGCGTTTTGAGATATCTAATTGAGGAGCAGCAAGTCCAACCCCACCGCGGAGCCCCATCTTTTCAGCCATGACAGGATCTTGGGAATGTTTGAGGAATTGCATCATCTTTTCGCCAAGAATGATTTCCTGGTCAGACAAGGGGAAAGTAACTTCCTCAGCAACTGCACGAAGAGTCGGATTCCCCTCGCGGATAATATCGTTCATATCAATTAAGTGAGCAGCTTTTGTAATACGTTCTATAGCAGACATTTTCTCTCCTTTCATTACCTCTACATGATATCACAAAATGACAAGGATTGAAAGCATTACGGCATCGAGCTTTTATAGAAAATGCCTTTTAGGTTCGATTCAATTGTGAAAGAAATACTTATCTGTGTTATAATAAAAAGAAAAGGCTTGCATTAGAAAGTAGGGAGAATGAAGATGCAAAGAAGACAAGATAGACATAAACGTGGACCAGTTTTTCGCTTTGTGAAAGGTTTGGTCAACTTTTTTAGACGTTATCGTAAGTGGAGTAACAAGGGATTTGTGGCGGTACTCTTGCTAGCAGTTGCTTTATCAATGGGCTTGGTTTTGTTGTTTGAAAGCTTCCAAGGCATGCCTATGACCAGTCAAAAACGAGATACTATTTCTCAAGAAGGAACTAAGAAAAAGTCTCAGGAGCAGGAAGAGGAAAAAACTGCTAGAATTATGGCTCATGGTGATTTGCTTTATCATGATATTCTTTACTTTTCAGCAAAAAAGGATGATGGAACGTATGATTTTCATGAGAATTTTGAGTATGTTACTCCTTGGCTTAAGCAAGCAGACTTAGCTATTGGTGACTTTGAAGGAACCATTAATAAGGATCATTATTTAGCAGGTTATCCTCTCTTTAATGCTCCTGCTGAAGTTATGGATGCCATTAAGGATGCAGGTTATAATGTTCTAGATTTAGCTCATAATCACATTTTGGATTCGCAAATTGAGGGAGTTATTTCAACGGCCGATATTATTGAGAAAGCTGGAATCACTCCAATCGGAGTTTATACGCATGAGCCACGTGATCAGGCTCCGCTGGTCATTAAGGAAGTGAATGGTATCAAGGTTGCACTTTTGGCTTATTCTTATGGATTTAATGGAATTGAGCAAAATATTTCTCAAGAGGATTATAATCACTATCTTTCAGATTTAGATGAAAATAAAATGAAGTCTGAAATTGAACGGGCGGAAAAGGAAGCAGATATCACCATTATCATGCCACAAATGGGTGTTGAGTATCGCATAGAACCGACTGAAGAGCAAAAGGCTCTTTATCACAAGATGATTGATTGGGGAGCAGATATTATCTTTGGAGGGCATCCACACGTAGTTGAACCGTCTGAAATTGTTGAAAAAGATGGGGACAAGAAACTCATTATCTATTCAATGGGGAACTTCATTTCCAATCAACGAATTGAGACCATGCAAGGGGTAGAAAATGCTAAGTGGACTGAACGTGGCGTTCTCATGGACGTGACCATTAAGAAGAAGGATGGAAAAACAACTATCGGAACAGCTAAAGCTCATCCTACTTGGGTCAATCGAACACCAAAGGGAACCTTTTCACCAGAAGGCTATCCTTTATATCATTATCAAACCTATATCTTGGAAGATTTTATAGAGGGTGGCAGTCATCGTGACCAATTAGATGAAGCGACTAAGGAACGAATTGATACAGCCTATAAAGAAATGAATGAACATGTGGGTTTGAAGTGGGATTAGCTTGAATCCAGAGGAAAGTAAATGACGATTAAGGTAATTGCGACAGATATGGATGGGACCTTGCTGGATGCTAGAGGCCAGCTGGATCTCCCACGCTTGGAAAAAATTTTAGATCAGTTGGATCAAAGGGGTATTCGTTTTGTCATCGCGACGGGCAATGAGATTCACCGCATGAGGCAACTACTGGAGCAATTGGTGGATCGAGTGATTTTGGTTGTTGCCAATGGTGCTCGTATTTTTGAAAACAATGAATTGATTCAGGCGCAGACTTGGGATGATGCCATTGTCGATAAGGCTTTGGCTCATTTCAAGGGTCGAGCGTGTCAGGATCAGTTTGTTGTGACGGCTATGAAGGGCGGTTTCGTCAAAGAAGGTACGATTTTTACAGACCTTGAAAGTTTTATGACTCCAGAAATGATTGAAAAATTCTACCAACGGATGCAGTTTGTGGATGAATTAACTTCTGACCTCTTTGGTGGTGTGCTCAAGATGAGTATGGTTGTTGGTGAGGAACGTTTGAGTTCGGTCTTGGAAGAAATCAATGACCTCTTTGATGGCCGTGTTAGTGCTGTATCCAGTGGCTATGGTTGCATTGATATCCTCCAAGCTGGGATTCATAAAGCATGGGGCTTGGAAGAATTACTCAAGCGTTGGGACTTGAAGCCCCAACAAATCATGGCTTTTGGTGACAGTGAAAATGATGTTGAAATGCTTGAAATGGCTGGAATTGCCTATGCGATGGAAAATGCTGATGACAAGGCCAAAGCTGTGGCGACTGCTCTAGCACCAGCCAATAGCCAAGGAGGAGTTTACCAAGTCTTGGAAAATTGGTTAGAAAAAGGAGAATGAAGTGGCAGTACAGTTATTAGAAAATTGGTTACTAAAGGAACAAGAAAAAATCCAAACCAAGTATCGTCACTTAAATCAAGTTTCTGTTGTAGAGCCAGACATTCTTTTTATTGGGGATTCCATTGTCGAATATTATCCTCTGCAGGAGTTGTTTGGGACTTCGAAGACAATTGTCAATCGAGGCATTCGTGGCTATCAGACAGGGCTGTTATTAGAAAATCTAGATGCGCATCTGTACGGTGGGGCGGTAGATAAAATTGTCCTTTTAATTGGGACAAATGATATCGGAAAAGATGTGCCTGTGAATGAGACTCTCAATAATCTCGAAGCTATCATACAATCCATTACTCGCGATTATCCATTGACTGAGATTAAATTGCTTTCTATTTTGCCAGTCAATGAGGGAGAGGAGTACAAGCAGACAATCTATATCCGCACAAATGAAAAAATTCAGAAATGGAATCAAGCCTATCAAGAGCTTGCTTCTGCCTATATGCAGGTAGAATTTGTGCCAGTTTTTGATAGTTTGACAGACCAAGCAGGCCAACTCAAAAAAGAATATACAACTGATGGATTGCACCTTAGTGTTACTGGTTATCAGGTTTTGACTAAAGCCCTGAAAGACTATCTTTTTTAGTTAGTTGATTTCCCTTTTGCATTTTCGTGTTAGATAAGGTATAATGGTTTTACTGTCTTTTGGGGTCGTTACGGATTCGACAGGCATTATGAGGCATATTTTGCGACTCGTGTGGCGACGTAAACGCTCAGTTAAATATAACTGCAAAAAATAACACTTCTTACGCTCTAGCTGCCTAAAAACCAGCAGGCGTGACCCGATTTGGATTGCTCGTGTTCAATGACAGGTCTTATTATTAGCGAGATACGATCAAGTCTTGTCTAGTGGCTTGATAAGAGATTGATAGACTCGCAGTTTCTAGGCTTGAGTTATGTGTCGAGGGACTGTTAAACTAATACATAACCTATGGTTGTAGACAAATATGTTGGCAGGTGTTTGGACGTGGGTTCGACTCCCACCGGCTCCATTATTCCTTTGCATTCTTTTGCATTCCTTGGTAAAACGTTGTTAAATCAACGTTTTTTATTTTTATCTTTAGTATTCCTTGGTATTCTTTTGTAAAAAAGGGAGTCACAAACAGACCCTAAAGCAGACCCTGTTTTTAAAAAAGGGATACAAAAAAGGATACAACATTTTTGTCGTATCCTAAAAATCTATGTACTTCACAAAGCGTTCTTCGGCTCCATTATGCGTTTTTGTGATTATTAGCTGATTTTTTACAATCCTGCAAATTCTTTGATTTCTTGTGCTGACATTGAAGAGTCGCAACGGACATTGATTTGTCCATCCGCAATGTGAACGAAGCCTGGTACAGTTGGTATTCCGTAGCGTGAGCGGAATTCTTGCAACTCATTGAGTTGGCTTGGTTCTTCACTATTGATGAAGTAGATGTGAGCTTTGGTTTCAGCTACGACACCTGCTAAAGTACCTGCAAATTTACGGCAGTAAGGGCAAGTTTTGCGACCAATAAAGAAGGTTGCAGTTTCTTTTTTATCAAGAGCTTCTTGCGCACGCGCAACTGTAGTGACTTCAAGGTCTTTGATGTTATCTAAAAATTGTTCCATGAGATTACCTCGCTTTCATTGATAAGTCTAGTATGCCATAAAGTTTCTAAAATTGCTTAGATTTGATACGAAAAAAAGATGAGATTGATTTGTCTCATCTTTAATAGGATTTTATTTTACAAAATCATTGATTTCTGCTTCGATATTAGCAATCTTGGCTTGTGATTCTTCGTTGGTTTCACCTACAACTGCAATGTAGAACTTGATTTTTGGTTCTGTACCTGAAGGGCGAACAGCAATCCATGAACCGTCAGCAAGTGTGTATTTCAAAACATCGCTTGGAGGAGTTGTCAAGTTTGTAACAGTACCGTCAGCAGCAGTAGCAGTTTGAGCCTTGAAGTCTTCTACGACAGTGATAGCTGTTGCATTCCATTCTTTTGGAGCACTGTTACGGAATTTAGCCATAATTGCTTTGATTTGTTCGGCACCATCGACACCTGAAAGGGTAACAGAGATTGTCTTTTCTGCATAGTAGCCGTACTCTTTGTAGATTTCTTCGATACCGTCAGCAAGTGTCAAACCACGTGAACGGTAGTAGGCAGCAAGTTCAGCAACGACTAGAACGGCTTGGATAGCGTCTTTATCACGTACGAATGGTTTAATCAAGTAACCGAAGCTTTCTTCAAATCCCATCATGTAAGTGTGATTGTGTTGTTCTTCGAATTCTTGGATTTTCTCAGCGATAAATTTGAAACCTGTCAAAACGTTGAACATAGTTGCGCCGTAGCTTTCAGCAATCTTCGTTACCAAGTCAGTTGATACGATAGATTTGCAGAGGGCTGCATTTTCAGGAAGAGTTCCAGCGTTTTTGTGGGCTTCCAAGATGTATTTAGCCATGATGGCACCGATTTGGTTACCTGAAAGGTTAAGGTAGCTACCATCTTTTTGAAGAACTTCAACACCAACACGGTCAGCATCAGGGTCAGTTGCGACAAGAACGTCTGCACCAACTTGACGACCAAGTTCTTCAGCAAGTGCAAAGGCTGCTTGGCTTTCTGGGTTTGGAGATTTTACAGTTGAGAAGTCTGGGTCAGCAGTTGCTTGCGCTTCAACAACTTGAACTGAGTCAAATCCTGCTTGGGCAAGAGCACGACGAGCCAACATTTCACCAGTACCATGAAGTGGTGTGTAGACAATCTTCATGTCTTTACCGAATTCTTCAATCAAGGCTGGGTTGATGTTTACGTCCTTAACCTCTTTAAGGTATTCCACGTCAACAGCTTCGCCAATAACTTCAATCAAGCCAGAAGCTTTTTCAGCTTCTACATCAGCAACTTCTACCGCAAATGGGTTTTCGATTGCACGGATATAAGTAGTCAAAGCGTCTGCGTCGTGTGGAGGCATTTGTCCACCGTCTTCACCGTAAACCTTGTAACCGTTAAATGGAGCAGGGTTGTGGCTGGCTGTGACCATGATACCTGCGAAACAGTTGAGATGACGAACTGCAAATGAGAGTTCTGGAGTTGGACGAAGGCTTTCAAATACATAAGATTTGATGCCGTGTTTAGCAAGAACTGCCGCAGATTCAAAGGCAAACTCTGGTGAGAAGTGACGGCTATCGTAGGCGATTGCGACACCACGTTCTTTTTCGTTTCCACCTTTTGACTCAATCAAACGAGCCAATCCTTCAGTAGCTTGGCGAACAACGTAGATGTTGATGCGGTTTGTACCAGCACCAATCAAGCCACGCATACCTGCAGTACCAAATTCAAGATTTGTATAGAAGGCATCTTCCTTTGTTTTTTCATCCATATTTTCCAAATCTTGACGAAGGTAGTCAGGAAGCTCCGCAAAATCAACCCATTTCTGGTAATTTTCTTGGTAAGACATTAAAATTCTCCTTTTTGTAAATTGTTTTAACCGTTCACATTATAGCACTTTTTAACATTTTAGTAAAACCTTAGCATAATTTTCAGAAAAGTAGTGACATATGCCTGTTTATCAAGTCTTGAATGCCTTAGGGAAACATGCTATACTACTTGTATGATTATTTTACAAGCTAATAAAATTGAACGTTCTTTTGCAGGAGAGGTTCTTTTTGATAATATCAACCTGCAGGTTGATGAACGAGACAGGATTGCCCTTGTTGGGAAAAATGGAGCAGGTAAGTCTACTCTTTTGAAGATTTTAGTTGGAGAAGAGGAGCCAACTAGTGGAGAAATCAATAAGAAAAAAGATATTTCTCTGTCTTACCTAGCCCAAGATAGCCGTTTTGAATCTGAAAACACTATCTACGATGAGATGCTTCATGTCTTTGATGACCTGCGTCGGACTGAGAAACAACTGCGTAAGATGGAGTTGGAGATGGGTGAAAAGTCTGGTGAGGACTTGAATAAGCTGATGTCAGATTATGACCGCTTATCTGAGAATTTTCGCCAAGCAGGTGGTTTCACTTATGAAGCTGATATTCGAGCGATTTTGAATGGATTCAAGTTTGACGAATCTATGTGGCAGATGAAAATTGCCGAGCTTTCGGGTGGTCAGAATACTCGTTTGGCTCTAGCTAAAATGCTCCTTGAAAAGCCCAATCTCTTGGTCTTGGACGAGCCAACCAACCACTTGGATATTGAAACTATTGCTTGGCTAGAGAATTACTTGATAAATTATAGCGGTGCTCTCATTATTGTCAGCCATGACCGTTATTTCTTAGACAAGGTTGCGACAATTACGCTAGATTTGACCAAGCATTCCTTGGATCGTTATGTGGGCAATTACTCTCGTTTTGTCGAGTTGAAGGAGCAAAAGCTAGCCACTGAGGCAAAAAACTATGAAAAGCAGCAGAAGGAGATCGCTGCTCTGGAAGACTTTGTCAACCGCAATCTAGTCCGAGCTTCGACGACCAAACGTGCCCAATCCCGTCGTAAACAACTAGAAAAAATGGAGCGTTTGGACAAGCCTGAAGCTGGCAAGAAATCAGCCAATATGACCTTCCAGTCTGAAAAAACGTCGGGCAATGTTGTTTTGACTGTTGAAAATGCAGCTATTGGCTATGATGGGGAAGTACTGTCACAACCGATTAACCTAGACCTTCGTAAGATGAATGCTGTTGCCATCGTTGGTCCAAATGGTATTGGGAAATCAACCTTTATCAAGTCTATAGTAGACCAGATTCCTTTTATCCAAGGTGAAAAGCGCTTTGGCGCTAATGTTGAGGTTGGTTACTATGACCAAACCCAAAGCAAGCTGACACCCAGTAATACGGTACTGGATGAACTCTGGAATGATTTTAAACTGACACCAGAAGTTGAAATTCGTAACCGTCTAGGGGCCTTCCTTTTCTCAGGAGATGATGTTAAAAAATCAGTTGGCATGTTGTCAGGTGGAGAGAAAGCTCGTTTGCTTTTGGCTAAATTGTCTATGGAAAACAACAACTTCTTGATTCTGGACGAGCCGACCAACCACTTGGATATTGATAGCAAGGAAGTGCTAGAAAATGCCTTGATTGACTTCGATGGAACCTTGCTCTTTGTCAGCCATGACCGTTACTTTATCAATCGTGTGGCAACTCATGTACTGGAATTGTCTGAGAATGGTTCGGCTCTTTACTTGGGAGATTACGACTACTATGTTGAAAAGAAAGCAGAAGTAGAAATGAGCCAGACTGAGGAAGATTCAACCAGTAATCAAGCAAAAGAAGCAAGTCCAGTCAATGACTACCAGGCCCAAAAAGAAAGTCAAAAAGAAGTTCGCAAACTCATGCGACAAATTGAAAGTCTAGAGGCTGAAATTGAAGAGTTAGAAAGTCAAAGCCAAGTCATTTCTGAACAAATGTTGGAAACAAACGATGCCTGTGAACTCATGGAATTTCAGGCTGAACTGGATAAAATCAGCCATCGTCAGGAAGAAGCCATGCTTGAGTGGGAAGAATTATCGGAGCAGGTGTAAAGATGGAACATCTTGGAAAAGTATTTCGTGAATTTCGTACAAGTGGAAATTATTCTTTAAAGGAGGCGGCAGGGGAGTCCTGTTCAACCTCTCAGTTATCTCGCTTTGAGCTTGGGGAGTCTGACCTAGCAGTCTCGCGTTTCTTTGAGATTTTGGATAACATTCATGTAACAATCGAAAATTTCATGGACAAGGCTAGGGATTTCCATAATCATGAACATGTTGCTATGATGGGACAAATTATTCCGCTTTACTACTCAAATAATATTGCAGGTTTTCAAAAGCTTCAAGAAGAACAACTTGAAAAGGCTAAGAGTTCGACGACTCCCCTTTATTTTGAGCTGAACTGGATTTTGTTACAAGGTCTGATTTGTCAAAGAGATGCGACTTATGATATGAAGCAGGATGATTTGGATAAGGTAGCAGATTATCTCTTCAAAACAGAAGAATGGACCATGTATGAGTTGATTCTTTTCGGGAACCTCTATAGTTTCTACGATGTGGACTATGTCACTCGGATTGGTAGAGAAGTTATGGAGAGGGAGGAATTTTACCAAGAGATTGGTCGCCATAAGAGATTAGTTTTGATTTTAGCCCTCAATTGTTACCAGCATTGTTTAGAGCATCTTTCTTTTGACAATGCAAGCTATTTTGAGACTTATACAGAGAAGATTATTGGTAAAAACATTAATCTGTATGAACGAAATATTTTACATTACTTAAAAGGTTTTGCCTGGTACCAAAAAGGACAGTGTAAAGAAGGTTGTAAGCAAATGCAAGAGGCCATGCATATTTTTGACGTGCTAGGTCTTCCAGAGCAAGTAGCCTACTATCAAGAACACTACGAAAAATTTGTCAAAGATTAATTTTCCCAAATATGGGAAAAAGAAAGAAGCTCCTTTCGGTTTTGATACAATAGTTTCAAAATTTGAGAGGAGTTTTTATATGAATCGCTATGCAGTACAGTTGATTAGCCGTGGAGCTGTTAACAAGATAGGGAATATGCTCTATGATTATGGAAATAGTGTCTGGTTGGCTTCCATGGGGACTATCGGACAGACTGTTTTAGGAATGTATCAGATTTCTGAACTCGTCACATCCATTCTGATCAATCCCTTTGGTGGAGTTATTTCAGACCGTTTTTCTCGTCGTAGGATTTTAATGGTGACAGACCTTGTTTGTGGGATTCTTTGTCTGGCTATTTCTTTCATAAGGAATGACAGCTGGATGATTGGAGCTTTGATTGGGGCTAATATTGTGCAGGCTATTGCTTTTGCCTTTTCTAGACCGGCAAATAAGGCTATTATCACAGAATTGGTAGAGAAGGATGAACTGGTCCTCTACAATTCTCGTTTGGAATTAGTGATGCAGGTTGTCAGTGTGAGTTCCCCTGTACTATCTTTTCTGGTCTTACAATTTGCAAGTCTTCGCATTACCTTGGTATTAGATGCCCTTAGTTTTTTTCTCGCTTTTGGTTTGGTAGCCTTGCTTCCAAAGAAAGAAGAGAAGACTTTGGGTGAGAAGAAACTTACATTCAAAGTTATTTTTTCTGATATCAAGGAGGGAGTTCACTATATTGTGAAGCAAAAGGAAATCTTCTTTTTGTTAGTCATGGCTTCAAGTGTCAATTTTTTCTTCGCAGCCTTTAATTACCTCCTCCCCTTTTCAAATCAGCTCTATGGAGTTCAAGGTGCTTATGCCACTATTTTGACAATGGGGGCTATCGGTTCTATTGTTGGGGCGCTGTTAGCTAGTAAGATTAAAGCCAGTATGGAAATGCTTCTGTTTTTATTGGCTCTGACTGGACTTGGAGTGATGATAATGGGCTTCACTCTCCCATCCTATCTGACTTTTTCAGGAAATTTCGTTTGTGAATTGTTTATGACGATATTTAATATTCACTTTTTTACTCAAGTACAAACCAAGGTTGAAGGTGAATATCTGGGAAGGGTTCTCAGTTCGATTTATACCTTAGCTATACTATTTATGCCTATTGCAACAGGTTTAATGACCTGGCTTCCAAGTGTTCATCTTTATTCTTTCTTGATTATTGGACTTGGAGTTGTAGCCTTATCTTTCTTAGCTCTCGGATATGTTCGAACCCGTTTTGAAAAAGAGACATAAGTTTGCTTGGACTTCAAAAATAATTTCAAACTAAGTGTTTTTCCGCCCTTCTCGTTTGTGAGGAGGGCTTACTTTATGGTAAAATGGTCTTATGAATAAAAGAATGAATGAGTTGGTCGCCTTGCTCAATCGCTATGCGACTGAGTACTATACCAGCGATAATCCGTCGGTTTCAGACAGTGAGTATGACCGTCTTTACCGTGAGTTGGTCGAGTTGGAGTCTGCCTATCCAGATCAAGTGTTAGCAGACAGTCCGACCCATCGTGTTGGTGGCAAAGTCTTAGATGGTTTTGAAAAATACAGTCATCAGTATCCTCTTTATAGTTTGCAGGATGCTTTTTCACGTGAGGAGCTTGAAGCTTTTGATGCGCGTGTTCGTAAGGAAGTGGCCCATCCAACCTATATTTGTGAGCTGAAAATCGATGGCTTATCTATCTCGCTTACTTATGAAAAGGGGATTTTGGTTGCTGGGGCAACACGTGGTGATGGTTCTATTGGGGAAAATATCACAGAAAATCTTAAGCGTGTTAAGGACATTCCTTTGACCTTGCCAGAAGAACTAGATATCACAGTTCGTGGGGAATGTTATATGCCACGCGCTTCTTTTGACCAGGTCAACCAAGCACGACAAGAAAATGGAGAGCCTGAATTTGCCAATCCTCGTAATGCGGCAGCAGGCACCCTGCGACAGTTGGATACAGCAGTAGTTGCCAAGCGCAATCTTGCTACCTTCCTCTATCAAGAAGCCAGCCCTTCAACTCGTGACAGCCAAGAAAAAGTCTTAATGCACCTAGAACAACTAGGTTTTGTGGTTAATCCTAAGCGAATTCTGGCTGAAAGCATGGATGAGATTTGGAATTTTATCCAAGAAGTAGGAGAGAAACGGGAGAATCTGCCTTATGATATCGATGGGGTGGTAATCAAGGTCAATGACCTAGCAGGTCAAGAAGAACTTGGTTTTACTGTTAAGGCTCCAAAGTGGGCAGTGGCCTACAAGTTTCCTGCTGAGGAAAAAGAAGCACAACTCCTATCAGTTGACTGGACAGTTGGCCGTACGGGTGTTGTAACCCCAACTGCTAATCTGACCCCTGTTCAGCTAGCTGGTACAACTGTTAGCCGTGCAACCCTGCACAATGTTGATTATATTGCTGAAAAGGATATCCGCAAAGATGATACAGTTATCGTCTATAAGGCTGGGGACATCATCCCTGCTGTTTTACGTGTGGTAGAGTCCAAACGGGTTTCTGAAGAAAAACTAGATATCCCAACAAACTGTCCAAGTTGTAATTCTGTCTTGCTGCACTTTGAAGATGAAGTGGCTCTCCGTTGTATCAATCCGCGTTGTCCTGCCCAAATCATGGAAGGTTTGATCCACTTTGCTTCTCGAGATGCTATGAATATTACAGGCCTTGGTCCATCTATTGTTGAGAAACTCTTTGCTGCCAATTTGGTTAAGGACGTGGCAGATATTTATCGTTTGAAAGAGGAAGATTTTCTCCTTTTAGAGGGGGTTAAGGAAAAGTCCGCTGCTAAACTGTATCAAGCCATTCAAGCATCTAAGGAAAACTCTGCTGAAAAACTCTTGTTTGGTTTGGGAATTCGTCATGTCGGAAGCAAGGCCAGTCAGCTGTTACTCCAACATTTCCATTCGATTGAAAATCTGGCTCAGGCAGATCCAGAGGAAGTAGCTAGTATTGAAAGTCTAGGTGGTGTAATTGCCAAAAGTCTTCAGACTTACTTTGCGACAGAGGGCTCTGAAATTCTCCTAAAAGAATTGAAAGAAGCTGGGGTCAATCTGGAATATAAAGGACAGACTGTAGTGGCAGATGCATCCTTGTCAGGTTTGACAGTGGTATTGACTGGGAAATTGGAACGGCTCAAGCGCTCAGAAGCTAAAAGTAAACTCGAAAGTCTGGGTGCCAAAGTGACAGGCAGTGTTTCTAAAAAGACAGACCTTGTTGTTGCAGGAGCAGATGCTGGAAGTAAACTTCAAAAAGCCCAAGAACTCGGTATTGAGGTTCGAGATGAAGCTTGGCTAGAAAGTCTGTAATGATCGTTTAAAAACAGAGTTTAGATAATATGACTATGTCTGTTAATTGAGGCGTGATTGACAAAAAATTATTAGTGAAACAGAAACAAATTAAAAAAAGGAAAAAATAAAAATGTATACCTACCCTATGCGCATTCATTACCACCGCAAGAATGGAGAATATGACACTTGCTCTTTTGTAAAAAGTCAGGACCAGCGAATTGATTTGCTAACCTACAAAAAAGATTATTTTGGTGCTTCATTTAGTTTTGAACACCCAAGTGCTCATCCCTTAGAAAGCTTGAATTTTGTGGTTCATACCGGCCAAACTAGTAAAGAGTATGCTATCCGTTTTAATCACTATCCCCTCTTAACAGAGGTCTGGATTTTGGAAGGTGATGACAGAATTTATTATTCTGAAAATCCTGCTATTGCCAGTCCTTTCTATAAGAATCAAAATCCTTTTGCCTTTGATAAGGCTATCAATAGTGCTAGTTTCGACCACCACTGGGGCTACCAAGGTGAATTGGGGTGCTGTGTAGAGGACAATCAGGCTCATTTTGCTCTCTGGGCTCCAACAGCGACAGAAGTGCAGGTTGTCGTTTATGAATCAGCTACTAATGATGCACCTGTTTGGAAGACTTTTGATATGGAGAGAGGCAATAGCTACTCTTATAACCATAAGGACAATACTATTGGTGTCTGGAGTTTGGATGTTGAGGAAGATTTGACTGGTAAGGCTTATCAGTATCAAGTCCAATTCCCTCACCACCAAACAGTGACACGCGATCCCTATACCATTGCTACCAGTCCTGATGGCAAACGTTCTGCTATTCTAAGCCATGCAGAAAAACAAGTCGAAAACTTCGAGGTTAAGCATGGTTCTGAGGCTACTTGGCGCTTGGCAAACCCATGTAAGGCAGTTATCTGTGAAATGCACATTCGTGATTTGACCAAATCACCGACCTCAGGTGTGGATGAACATCTTAGAGGAACTTTCTTAGGTGCTGCTCAGACTGGAACAGTTAACCAGTACGGCCAGTCAACTGCTTTTGATTACATCAAGAAGCTGGGCTACAATTATGTTCAATTGCAACCAATTGCAGACCGTCATAAAGAATACGATGAGGATGGTAATGTAACCTACAACTGGGGTTATGACCCACAAAACTATAACGCACCAGAAACGAGCCTTTCAACTAATCCAGATGATCCAGCTCAGGTCATTCGTGATTTGAAGACCATGGTTCAAGCTTATCACGATGCAGGTATTGGTGTCATTATGGATGTAGTCTATAACCATACTTTTTCAGTTGTTGATGCACCTTTCCAAACAACTGTCCCTGATTACTATTATCGTATGAACCCAGACGGTACCTTCCAGAATGGAACGGGTGTTGGAAATGAAACAGCCAGTGAACACGAAATGTTCCGCAAGTATATGATTGATTCCCTCCTATACTGGGTACAGGAATACAATATTGACGGCTTCCGTTTTGACTTGATGGGGATTCATGATGTCAAGACTATGCAGATGATTCGTCAGAGTTTGAATGAAATTGACCCTAACATTATCCTTTATGGAGAAGGTTGGGACATGGGAACAGGTCTTGCCCCTTATGATAAGGCTAAGAAGGACAACGCCTACGAAATGCCAAATATTGGTTTCTTTAATGACAATCAGCGTGATGCTGTCAAAGGTGGAGAAGTTTACGGTGCAATTAAATCAGGTTTTGTCAGCGGTGCTGCGACAGAGCCAATTCTTGCCAAAGCAATCCTAGGCAGTCGTGAATTAGGAACCTATACACATCCAAATCAAGTACTTAACTATGTGGAAGCCCATGACAATTACAATCTTCACGATTTATTGGCAACTCTTCATCCAGACCAAAGTTCAGAACAAATCATGCGCAAGGTTGAGACAGCCACAGCTATGAACCTACTCATGCAAGGGATGGCCTTTATGGAAATCGGTCAAGAATTTGGTCGTACCAAACTAGTTGCGACTGGTGAAAATGGTGAGTTGACCCATGATGATAGAGAGCGTGCTATGAATAGCTATAATGCTCCAGACAGTGTGAACCAAGTGAACTGGGACTTGATTAATGAGCGTCAAGATAGTATTGAGTTTATCCGTCAGATGATTCGATTGAAGACAGGAACCGGTGCCTTTTCTTACCCTACTTATGATGAAATTTACCATCATGTTTTTGTTCATTCAGCAAATGAACATAGTGGTTTGATTGTCTATGAGATTCAAGGGGAAGACCATTTACTGGTTGTATTTAATACTAAAGGGCAAGACTTCCAGTTTGAAAATGCTGGAAATCTAGAACTATTGGTGACCAATAGCCATTTAAGTGATAAAGACATGGTTGGTGGCGTTAGCACCAGCGTCTTTAAAGTCTTGTAGAAAAAATCAAAAGTTTTCAATTGTGTCGTATAATTTCTAGGATATCTTCTTGCTAAAAATTATAAAACTCAATGAAAAATAACATAGCATGAAAAAGGTTTAGTTCATCTAAGCCTTTTCTTCTTGTACTGACTGCTTAACAAAAGAGTTCAAATAGTTTGAAAAGTCAAGCTTGTGAAAATAATCTCAAAAATATTGCAAAAAGGGTTGTAATTTTCTGAAAATTTGGTAAAATATATCTTAATCATTTTCAGGAGGACGAGAATTTGACAAGATATAATAATTTAGTAAATGGAGAATGGAAATCATCTGAAAAAGAAATTACGATTTATTCACCAATCAATCAAGAAGAATTAGGGACAGTACCCGCTATGAGCCAAGCAGAAGTAGATGAGGCTATGCAAGCTGCGCGTGCAGCCTTGCCTGCATGGCGTGCTTTGTCAGCAGTTGAACGTGCGGCTTATTTGCATAAAACAGCAGCTATTTTAGAACGCGATAAAGAAAAAATTGGTACTATCCTTGCCAAAGAAGTAGCAAAAGGGATTAAAGCAGCCATTGGAGAAGTAGTGCGTACAGCAGACTTGATTCGTTATGCTGCTGAGGAAGGTCTCCGTATCACTGGACAAGCAATGGAAGGTGGTGGTTTTGAGGCAGCAAGTAAAAACAAACTGGCTGTTGTCCGTCGTGAGCCGGTTGGAGTCGTGCTAGCTATTGCTCCCTTTAACTATCCAGTTAATCTTTCTGGTTCTAAGATTGCTCCGGCCTTGATTGCAGGGAATGTTGTTATGTTTAAGCCACCAACACAAGGTTCCATTTCTGGTCTCTTGTTGGCTAAAGCCTTTGAAGAAGCAGGGATTCCAGCAGGTGTTTTCAATACCATTACGGGTCGTGGTTCAGAAATTGGGGATTATATTATTGAGCACAAAGAAGTCAACTTCATCAACTTTACAGGTTCAACTCCAATCGGAGAACGTATTGGTCGTTTAGCTGGTATGCGTCCTATCATGCTGGAGCTTGGTGGGAAAGATGCAGCTCTTGTACTAGAAGATGCAGATTTGGAACATGCTGCCAAGCAAATTGTTGAAGGTGCCTTTAGCTACTCAGGGCAACGTTGCACGGCCATTAAACGGGTCATTGTTCTCGAAAGTGTTGCAGATACATTAGTTACTTTGCTTCAAGCAGAGGTTGCTAAATTAACAGTTGGTGACCCATTTGACAATGCTGATATTACACCTGTTATTGACAATGCTTCAGCCGACTTTATTTGGGACTTGATTGAGGATGCACAAGAAAAAGGGGCTCAGGCTCTTACACCAATCAAACGTGAGGGCAATCTTCTCTGGCCAGTGCTTTTTGACCAAGTTACAAAAGATATGAAAGTAGCATGGGAAGAGCCATTTGGCCCTGTTTTACCAATTATTCGTGTGGCTAATGTAGAAGAAGCAATTGCCTTTGCCAACGAATCTGAATTCGGCCTTCAATCCTCAGTCTTTACAAATGATTTCAAAAAGGCCTTTGAAATTGCTGAAAAACTTGAAGTGGGTACAGTTCATATTAATAATAAAACCCAACGTGGTCCAGATAATTTCCCCTTCCTTGGTGTCAAAGGTTCTGGTGCTGGTGTGCAAGGAATTAAATATAGCATTGAAGCGATGACAAATGTCAAATCCATTGTTTTTGATGTGAAATAAAATGTAAAATCAGGAAATTCATTTTCTGATTTCTTTTTTTACTTTAAAACAACAATTTTATTGGTAAAATAACGAACTTTATGATAGTATTGTAAAAAAACAATTCGTTTTCATAATCTGTTTGAAAATTTCTTGATTTACAAGTGAACACATCAGTGAATTTGTTGAAGACTTTCAAAAGATTTTTTTGCAAATTCCGTAATTTACTTGAATCTTCCCTAAAAAGGTAGTATAATAAATCTATAGAAAACGCTTACAGAAAAAGAGGAGGTATTATGGATAAAAGAGAAGCTTTGCGCACCTTTATGACAGGAGAAAATTTTCACCTTCAGCATTATCTAGGAGCACATAGGGAAGAACTAAATGGAGAATACGGTTATACATTTCGTGTGTGGGCTCCCAATGCTCAGACTGTCCACTTGGTGGGAGATTTCACGAATTGGGTAGAAAATCAAATTCCGATGGAACGAAATGAATTTGGAGTCTGGGAAGTCTTTACCAGCCTTGCTCATGAAGGCCAAATTTACAAGTATCATATCACACGTGCAAATGGTCATCAGCTGATGAAGATTGATCCTTTGGCTGTACGGTATGAGGCACGTCCGGGAACTGGAGCTATTTTAACAGAGATTCCAGAAAAGAAATGGAAGGATGGGCTTTGGTTAGCTCGTAGAAAACGCTTGAGCTTTGAAGAGCGTCCTGTCAATATTTATGAGGTCCATGCTGGATCTTGGAAGAGAAATCTTGATGGCACACCTTATAGTTTTGCTCAATTGAAAGATGAACTCATTCCTTACTTGGTTGAGATGAACTATACTCACATTGAGTTTATGCCCTTGATGTCTCACCCACTAGGTTTGAGTTGGGGCTATCAGCTTATGGGGTACTTCGCTTTAGAGCATACCTATGGTCGCCCTGAAGAGTTTCAAGATTTTGTTGAGGAATGTCACTTAAACAATATAGGCGTTATTGTAGACTGGGTACCTGGTCATTTTACCATTAATGATGATGCCTTGGCCTATTATGATGGAACACCGACTTTTGAATATCAAGACCATAATAAGGCTCATAACTACGGTTGGGGAGCACTCAATTTTGACCTTGGAAAGAATGAAGTCCAGTCTTTCTTGATTTCTAGTATTAAGTTTTGGATTGACTTTTACCATCTAGATGGTATTCGCGTGGATGCGGTTAGCAACATGCTCTATCTTGATTATGATGATGCACCATGGACGCCTAATAAAGATGGCGGGAATCTCAACTACGAGGGCTATTATTTCCTTCAACGCTTGAATGATGTGATTAAACTAGTTCATCCAGATGTGATGATGATCGCAGAAGAAAGTTCGTCAGCAACCAAGATTACGGGAATGAAAGAGCTTGGTGGTCTAGGATTTGACTACAAGTGGAATATGGGCTGGATGAATGATATCCTCCGATTCTATGAAGAAGATCCGATTTATCGTAAATATGACTTTAACCTGGTGACTTTCAGCTTTATGTATGTTTTCAATGAAAACTATCTCCTACCATTCTCGCACGATGAAGTGGTTCACGGTAAGAAGAGTATGATGCACAAGATGTGGGGAGATCGCTATAATCAATTCGCAGGCTTACGCAATATCTACACTTACCAAATTTGTCACCCTGGTAAGAAATTGCTCTTCATGGGTAGCGAATACGGCCAATTCCTAGAATGGAAATCTGAAGAGCAGTTGGAATGGTCTAATCTAGAAGATCCAATGAATGCTAAGATGAAGTATTTCACTTCTCAGCTAAACCAGTTTTACAAAGATCATCGCTGTCTGTGGGAAATCGATACCAGCTATGATGGTATTGAAATCATTGATGCGGATAATCGAGACCAGAGTGTTCTTTCATTTATTCGTAAGGGTAAAAAAGGCGACATGCTAGTCTGTATCTTTAACATGGCACCTGTTGAACGAAAAGATTTTACCATTGGTCTACCCGTTGCAGGAATTTACGAAGAAGTATGGAATACTGAGTTAGAAGAGTGGGGAGGCGTTTGGAAAGAACATAATCAAACTGTTCAAACGCAAGAAGGACTATGGAAAGATTATGAGCAGACCTTGACCTTTACCCTACCGGCTATGGGAGCAAGTGTTTGGAAAATCAAACGTCGCTTGAAATCTACTAAAACCGTCACAAATAAAAACCAAAAAGGAGTAGAAAATGAAGAATGAAATGTTAGCTTTGATTCTTGCCGGTGGGCAAGGAACTCGTCTCGGAAAACTCACTCAAAACCTTGCGAAACCAGCTGTACAATTTGGCGGACGCTACCGTATCATTGACTTCGCTCTTTCAAACTGTGCCAACTCAGGGATTCACAATGTTGGAGTCATTACACAGTACCAACCACTTGCTCTTAACAATCATATTGGAAACGGTTCAAGTTGGGGGTTAGATGGTATTAATTCTGGTGTCTCTATTCTTCAACCTTATTCTGCAAGTGAAGGAAATCGTTGGTTCGAAGGGACTAGTCACGCTATTTACCAAAATATCGACTATATCGACAGTGTCAATCCTGAGTATGTCTTGATTCTCTCTGGAGACCACATCTACAAAATGGACTATGATGATATGCTCCAGTCTCACAAGGATAATAATGCCAGCTTGACAGTCGCAGTTCTTGATGTTCCTCTGAAAGAAGCTAGCCGTTTTGGTATTATGAATACAGATGCAAACAATCGTATTGTTGAATTTGAAGAAAAACCAGCTCAACCTAAATCTACTAAAGCTTCTATGGGGATTTATATCTTTGATTGGCAACGTCTTCGCAATATGCTTGTTGCTGCTGAAAAGAGCAATGTCGATATGTCAGACTTCGGTAAAAATGTCATTCCAAATTACCTTGAGTCAGGTGAAAGTGTCTATGCTTACGAATTTAATGGTTACTGGAAAGATGTTGGTACCATTGAGTCACTTTGGGAAGCCAACATGGAGTACATTTCCCCAGAAAATGCCTTGGATAGCCGTAACCGTCAATGGAAGATTTATTCAAGAAACTTGATTTCACCACCAAACTTCCTTGGTGCAAATGCACATGTTGAAGATTCTTTGGTTGTCGATGGCTGTTTTGTCGATGGAACTGTTAAGCATTCTATCCTTTCAACAGGTGCGCAAGTTCGCGAAGGGGCAGAAGTAGTAGATTCAGTTATCATGAGTGGTGCAATTGTTGGTCAGGGAGCTAAAATCAAACGTGCCATTATTGGTGAAGGTGCAGTTATTTCTGACGGTGTCGAAATTGATGGAACAGAAGAAGTACAAGTTGTAGGATATAATGAAGTAGTGGGGGTAGCAACAGATGAAGATTGATAAATATTCTGCCATTTTAGGAAATACAGTTGGTTTTCATGATATGTCAACACTGACGGATCACCGTCCAGTAGCTAGTTTGCCATTTGGTGGTAAATATCGCTTGATTGACTTCCCACTTTCCAGTCTTGCTAATGCAGGTGTCCGTAGTATCTTTGGTATTTTCCAACAAGATAATATCAGTTCTGTCTTTGACCATATCCGCTCAGGACGTGAGTGGGGCTTATCAACCCTTCTCAGTCACTATTATCTAGGTATTTACAATACCCGTGTAGAAAGTAGCACAGTTGGAAAAGAATACTACCAACAGCTGCTCACCTATTTAAAACGCTCTGGCTCAAACCAAACGGTTGCCCTCAACTGCGATGTCTTGACTAACATTGATTTGAACCAAGTTTTCCATCTACATAGTACAACAAAGGGACCTATCACTGTAGTTTATAAAAAGCTAGCTAAGAAAGACATTTCAGAAGTAAACGCAATCTTGGAAGTGGATGAAACAGACCATGTTCGTTCTCATAAACTCTTTGATAGCAAGTTACCAGATCAAATCTATAACATGTCTACAGATATCTTTGTCGTTGATACACCTTGGTTGATTGAACGCTTAGAAGAAGAAGCTAAGAAAGAACATCCAGAGAAGTTGCGCTATGTTTTACGGGATTTGGCTGCAAAAGAAGGGGCTTTTGCCTACGAGTACACAGGTTATCTGGCAAATATTCACTCTGTAGAGTCTTATTATCAAGCTAACAAAGATATGCTTGAATCACAAAAATTCTACTCTCTCTTCTCACCAAATCAAAAGATTTATACAAAGGTCAAAAACGAAGAGCCAACTTACTATGCCAATACATCTAAGGTAAGTACTTCTCAGTTTGCTTCTGGTAGTATCATTGAAGGTCAAGTGGCTAATTCTGTTCTATCACGTAATATTCATGTCCATAAGGATAGCCTAGTTAAAGATAGTCTGCTCTTCCCTCGTGTTGTCATTGGAGAAGGGGCTCAGGTAGAATATGCTATCTTAGACAAGGGTGTTGAAGTTGAGCCTGGTGTTGTGATTCGAGGAACTGCAGAACATCCAGTTGTCGTTAAGAAAGGTAGCAAAGTAACAGAGGATATTCATTCATGAAAATTTTATTTGTAGCAGCAGAGGGTGCACCCTTTTCAAAAACAGGTGGTTTGGGAGACGTTATTGGCGCTCTTCCAAAATCACTGGTAAAAGCGGGACATGAAGTTGCAGTGATTTTACCCTACTATGACATGGTAGAGGCTAAATTTGGAAATCAAATTGAAGATGTTCTTCATTTTGAGGTGAGTGTTGGTTGGCGCAGACAGTACTGTGGGATTAAGAAAACCGTCTTAAACGGTGTAACCTTCTACTTTATTGACAACCAATATTATTTCTTCCGTGGTCATGTTTACGGTGATTTTGACGACGGAGAACGCTTTGCCTTTTTCCAACTTGCTGCCATTGAGGCTATGGAAAGGATTGACTTTATTCCTGACCTTCTCCATGTTCATGACTACCATACAGCTATGATTCCTTTCTTGTTAAAGGAAAAATACCGTTGGATTCAAGCCTATCAAGGAATAAAAACTGTTTTAACCATTCATAATTTAGAATTCCAAGGACAATTTTCAGAAGGAATGTTATGGGATTTGTTTGGAGTTGGCTTTGAGCGATACGCTGATGGCACCCTTCGCTGGAACAACTGTCTGAACTGGATGAAGGCTGGTATTCTTTATGCGGATCGTGTTTCAACCGTTTCACCTAGCTATGCTCATGAAATTATGACCAGTCAGTTCGGATGTAACTTGGATCAAATTCTTCGAATGGAGTCTGGCAAGGTGTCTGGTATCGTGAATGGGATTGATGCTGATCTTTATAATCCTCAGACGGATGCTCTTTTAGACTATCATTTCAATCAGGAAGATTTGTCTGGAAAAACCAAAAATAAGGCAAACTTGCAAGAAAGAGTTGGCTTGCCAGTTAGAGCTGACGTTCCACTGGTGGGAATTGTTTCTCGTTTGACACGTCAAAAAGGTTTTGATGTGGTGGTCGAAAGTCTTCACCATATCTTGCAAAATGATGTTCAGATTGTTCTTTTGGGAACTGGCGATCCAGCATTTGAAGGAGCTTTCTCATGGTTTGCTCAGATTTACCCAGACAAGCTATCAGCAAATATCACTTTTGATGTCAAACTAGCTCAAGAAATCTACGCTGCTTGTGACCTCTTCCTCATGCCAAGTCGTTTTGAACCGTGTGGCTTGTCTCAGATGATGGCTATGCGTTACGGAACCTTGCCATTGGTCCATGAAGTTGGTGGCTTGCGAGATACCGTTAAAGCCTTTAATCCAATCGAAGGAAGCGGTACTGGCTTTAGCTTTGACAATCTATCACCTTATTGGTTAAATTGGACTTTCCAAACAGCTTTGGACTTGTATAGAAACCATTCCGATGTTTGGAGAAATCTACAAAAACAAGCTATGGAGTGTGATTTCTCATGGGATACAGCCTGCAAGTCATATCTTGACTTGTACCATAGTTTAGTTAATTAATAGATAAAATCGTATGATGACTTCATACGATTTTTAGGCTGTTTAGAGAGGAGAACTTATGTCTCAAGTAAAAGGCTTGTGTGTCATGGATGTTGACGGCGCCTTAATTCTAGAAGAAGTGATTGACCTTTTGGGAAGAGAGGCAGGTTGTGAGGAGGAAATTGCGCAGCTTACAAGTCAGGCAATGCGAGGAGAGCTAGATTTTGAAAGAAGTTTACGAGACAGAGTGTCCTTCTTGGAAGGTCTTCCTATTTCAGTCTTTGATACAGTTTTCAACTCTATTCATCTATCGCCAAATGCACAGGAATTCATTTCCATTCTCCAAAAGAATGGTATCCTAGTTGGTCTGGTGTCCGGTGGATTTACTCCAATAGTTGAGAGATTAGCAAAATCCCTCGACATTGCCTATTTCTCTGCCAACCAACTTGAAGTTAAAGACGGTCATCTAACAGGAAAGTTAGTTGGACAAATTATTAGTCCCGAAGTCAAAAAAGAGACTCTGGAACAATGGAGAGAGGAACTAAAACTTTCTAAAGATAGAACGGTTGCAATTGGTGATGGGGCAAATGACTTATTAATGTTGAAATCAGCAGGACTGGGAATTGCTTTTTGTGCCAAAGAAGTGCTGAAACAGGAAATACCAAATCATGTTGACAAGAGGGATTTTTTAGAAGTTCTTCCTTTGATTGACTGTTTAGAATGAGGGAAAATATGAAGATTGTAATTGCACCAGATTCGTTTAAGGAAAGCTTGACTGCTGAAGAGGTAGCTGAAGCAATAAAAAGAGGCTTCCAACAATCGGTAGCAGATGTAGAATGTCTCCTCTGTCCTGTTGGTGATGGGGGAGAAGGTACTGTAGATGCTATCCGACATTCTCTTGACCTTGAAGAAAAATGGATCCAAGTGACAGGCCCTTTCGGACAGAAAGAAGAAATGCGCTATTTTCAAAAAGGTCAACTGGCACTATTTGAAGTTGCCGACTTGGTTGGCCTTGGAAAAATTCCGCTAGAGAAACGAAATCCACTTCAAATCCAAACTTGTGGTATTGGAGAGTTGATTCGTCATCTCATTGGTCAAGGGATTAAAGATATCTATATCGGTGTTGGTGGCACGGCCAGTAATGATGGCGGTATTGGTATTGCTGCTGGATTGGGGTATCAATTCTATGATAAGGATGGAAATGTCTTGCCGGCTTGCGGTCAATCCTTACTAAAATTAGCTTCTGTTTCAACAGAAAATCGCTATGAAATTTCTGAAGATGTTCAAATTCGTATTTTAGCAGATGTCGTGAGTCCCTTATGTGGTCCTCAAGGTGCGACCTATATTTTTGGCAAACAAAAAGGCCTAGATCCTACTATGTTTGATGCCGTAGATCAGGCAATCCAAGATTTTTATGAAAAAGTCTCACCTGCAACATTGGAAATTAAAGGAGCAGGAGCTGGTGGAGGCATTGCTGGCGGTTTGTGTGCCTTTGCTCAGGCAAATATCGTGTCTGGAATTGATACCTGCCTGGACTTGATAAACTTTGATAAGAAAGTTTTACATGCTGACCTGGTTGTTGTAGGAGAAGGAAGGCTAGATTGTCAAAGCTTAGCAGGTAAAGCGCCTATAGGTGTTGCAAAAAGAACCCCAGTCGGAGTTCCTGTTATTGCTATTTGCGGTAGTCTTGCTGAAGATTTACCTCCCTTACCATTTGAAAATATCCAAGCAGCCTTTTCTATTTTGGAGAAAAGTGAACCTTTAGAAGATAGTTTGAAAAATGCCAGTCTCTATCTGGAACGCACGGCAGCCAATATCGGGCACTTATTAAATATGCGCAAGATTTAGCCAAACCATTTCTTCCATAAGGATGCTTTGGATGGTTCTTCCTCTTTAACTTCCCAAAGTTTTGCAAAAGCAAGTCGAAGGTCCTTTTCTTCTACTTGTACTGGTGCATTGCTATGGATAATCAGGCCAAAAGGAGAAGAAGTATGCTCTTCAGATACAATGGTAGCTTGACTATCAGTTTCTTTAGCTTCTTTTAAGTAGAAAACTTGCTTGTCAAATTCGATATTTGGTGAAATCTTCACAAATAGTGGCTCTGCTTTTTCCTGAAGGTTTTCTAAAATAGATAAAAAGCCTTTTTCTAGCTGAGGGCTATTTGCTGTGTCAATATCTGCATATCCAAGAACTCTTTCCTCAAAAGTGCCAAGATAGCGTCTTTGCTCATCTGGATTTAATTTTGGGCCACCATGAGCTTTTTCAAGTAATTGTTTTGATAAATCTGTCATAAAAACAGTATATCATAAAAGTTAGAATAAAACAGACAAAAGAAAGCGATTACTTTATAAAGTTAAGGAAAATTTGCACAAAGATAACGTTTTTTCTTGAAAAAGGAGGGGTTTTAAGGTATTATAGAGGTGTAAAAAATTTAACTCATAAGGAGAGTAAAAAATGTCAATTATTACTGATGTTTACGCTCGCGAAGTCCTAGACTCACGCGGTAACCCAACACTTGAAGTAGAAGTTTACACTGAATCAGGTGCTTTCGGACGTGGTATGGTTCCATCAGGAGCTTCTACTGGTGAACACGAAGCAGTTGAACTTCGCGACGGTGACAAATCTCGTTACGGTGGTCTTGGTACACAAAAAGCTGTTGACAACGTAAACAACATCATTGCTGAAGCAATCATCGGCTACGATGTACGTGACCAACAAGCTATCGACCGTGCTATGATCGCTCTTGACGGTACTCCTAACAAAGGTAAATTGGGTGCAAACGCAATCCTTGGTGTGTCTATCGCTGTAGCTCGTGCTGCTGCTGACTACCTTGAAATCCCACTTTACAGCTACCTTGGTGGATTCAACACTAAAGTTCTTCCAACTCCAATGATGAACATCATCAACGGTGGTTCTCACTCTGACGCTCCAATCGCTTTCCAAGAATTCATGATCGTACCTGCTGGTGCGCCATCATTCAAAGAAGCTCTTCGTTGGGGTGCTGAAATCTTCCATGCTCTTAAGAAAATCCTTAAATCTCGTGGTTTGGAAACAGCCGTAGGTGACGAAGGTGGATTTGCTCCTCGTTTTGAAGGAACTGAAGACGGAGTTGAAACTATCCTTGCTGCTATCGAAGCTGCTGGATATGTTCCTGGTAAAGACGTATTTATCGGATTTGACTGTGCTTCATCAGAATTCTACGATAAAGAACGTAAAGTTTACGACTACACTAAATTCGAAGGTGAAGGAGCAGCTGTACGTACTGCTGCAGAACAAATCGACTACCTTGAAGAATTGGTAAACAAATACCCAATCATCACTATCGAAGATGGTATGGATGAAAATGACTGGGACGGTTGGAAAGCTCTTACTGAACGTCTTGGTGGTAAAGTTCAATTAGTTGGTGACGACTTCTTCGTAACAAACACTTCTTACCTTGAAAAAGGTATTGCAGAAGGTGCTGCTAACTCAATCCTTATCAAAGTTAACCAAATCGGAACTCTTACTGAAACATTCGACGCTATCGAAATGGCGAAAGAAGCTGGTTACACTGCCGTTGTATCACACCGTTCAGGTGAAACTGAAGATTCAACAATCGCTGACATCGCAGTTGCAACTAACGCAGGACAAATCAAGACTGGTTCACTTTCACGTACAGACCGTATCGCTAAATACAACCAATTGCTTCGTATCGAAGACCAACTTGGTGAAGTAGCTGAATACCGTGGATTGAAATCATTCTACAATCTTAAGAAATAATCGTTGATTTAACAACGTTTCTAGCCCCTCGGATTTTATCCGAAGGGCTATTTTTGTATTTAGGAGGCAAAAAAGGGGCAAAACTTTTTAAAAAATCTTTTTCATAACTTTATCCAGTACATTGATTGCTTCATCTTTCATGTTCTTTGTGACGTGGGTATAGATGGAATTAGTAACATCAGAATCAGAATGTCCAACCCTGTCCGTGATTGTTTTTAAAGGAATTTTATTTTCTGATAAAATATTGGCCATCACAGGGAGCATGCTTTTATAGGTGTTCAATTTGATTTATTTTTGTGGAATCCTCTTATTTTGAGATGAATACCAATTATAAGTGATTTGCATATCCAGGATATTACAAAGAAAGGCAAGCTAGTGCCCACATAAATTTTATTTCATATTTTTTAAAGCTGTTTACTCTGTTAGCAATTGTATTTGATATGATCAAATAAGATTAATAGTTTATTGAATCCCTTTCTTATAGATTACATAATTTATTTTATGTAATCTATAAGCTATCTAGAGCATTCTTTTGTTCATCATTAACGATATGGGTATAGAGGTCAGTGACTTGTGTACTGGCATGTCCTAGCTGATGGCTGACCAAAACTTGCGATTTAGTAGCATCATAGAGCCTAGTTGCTAGGGTATGGCGCAGTTTGTGGGGGGTTACACGAACTTTGAAGTCTTCAGAGTATTTAGCAACCATTTTTTCAACGCTGGAAGCGTCAATACGATTGGGAACACCTCGATAGAGAGTTAGAAAGAGTGCAATATCCGTCTTTTCAGTCTTATAGCGTTGATTTCGAATGGCTAAATAATTCTCTAGATAAGGCTTAGCAAAGGCAGCAACATTAACCGAATCACGTTTGCCACCTTTTCGAGTGACATCAATAACCATCATCTTGAGATTGAGATCTCTTAGATCCAGATTAACAGCTTCAGATAAGCGAACACCCGATGCCAAGAGAAGGGCAATAATGGCCAAATCACGTTCTTTATTTTTATTAAACGATGATAGAGCACGATTTGAGAGCTGTTGTGGGTAATCTTGGTCTATATAAGTCAGAAACCCTTCTGTTTCATCACCTAGAAAGAGCTTTTGTTTGATGTTTTCAGCTCTGGCAGCAAGTGTCTCTTTCTTTTTCTTGGTTGAAACTTTCTTCATTACATTACGGTAGAAATAAGGTTCGCCCTGGTCGTTTTCAACCTCCTCAGTCAGATACTTGTAAAGACTAGAAAGTGCTGACAAAGTCCGATTGATGGTTGTCTGAGAAACACCTTGTTTGGTTGTATTAGCATTCAGCAAAGGACGTTCACGTAGATAAAGGATAAAGGATTCCATGTCTTTCTTAGACATATTTTCCAAAACTGATAAAGGAATATCGGACATTTTATCAGCGTTTGAAATACCAGACTCCAAGACCCAGCTGAAAAATCGATCGTATTCCTTGAGGTATTCGTACAAGGTTGTAAAACTGTAAGGTACAGCCAGCTTAGATTGATAGTATTCCAAAACATACCAGGGCATGATTTGTTTTAGTTTGTCGATTCGTTCCAGTAAAATCTCACGTTTCATATATTTTCTCCATAAATAAGCCTACAAGTAGTATAGCATAGACTTATTTATTTTTCAAGAAAATTATAGTTTTTCGGAAAGATGTTGTAGGAGTTTTTTAAAGTGATAAAAAGACTTAGACCTGCAAACAAAACAGATCATAACTAAAAAATTTTTTTGTACAAAAATAGCTAAAAATGTACGTTATCAAAGTGAAAACTGGAAATTTTTTAGTGCTTATTATCCTGATTTAATCAAAGTCTTTCTAACAACAAAAAACCACTTTAAAAAGTCATTCAATGACCATTAAAGTGGTTTAAAATAAAACTTTAATCAAAGAATTTATTATTGTTAACTACTCTTTTAAAACTTCTTCGATAATCTGTTTAACGTTTTTACTGCTTAACTGAGTATGAAATGTTACCGTATATCCATCAATGGTAAGTTGCTTAAAGAAAGCTTCTGCACATTTTATTTTTGCATCTTCTATTCCACGGAGTGTAGATTTTTTTCTACAGACTTCGTCTCTACTACAATATTCAGTATTCCAATTAGAAATATCAATATTCACATTTTTATCCATACAGACAGATTTAATTAATCTTAAAAAATTTTTATCATTTATCACAGAGAGAAAATTATCATAACAGTTAATTATTTCCTTGTTATCAGAAAAAATAATCGGTATTTTACCGAGAGTCCTATTTAATTCATTCCCCTCACCCAAATAGCTTTCTTTTAATATATATCTATTCGCAAAGAGTTCTATCACAAAATCTCTTTTCATTTTTTTAACTAAGGTTTTTCTTTGATAATATTCTGAAATGAACACTCCAATGATCTCTGATGTAATTATGGAAGTGATTATAGTATTAATAAAATCCGTGTTGACAACAATATTCATTTTCAAATACCTTTCCTTATTTAACTAATAGTGCTAATTTACTGTTTTTCTAACAGGTTATCCTGAAAAAACTCAAAGTTGTTTAGAATACACAAAAGCACATTAAATAACTTTAAAAAATCTTTTTCAAAGAGTGGATGTTCCCACCGCCCATGACTAATCATATTCCTATTAAGTTCTTCTAGTGTAAAGTTGTCAGTATCATCAAAAAATCTGAATAACCAATGAAATAGACTGATATCAGAAAACGTTTTATTAACAATTTGACTATTTAATAAGTCGACAGATCTGTATCCCACAGGTATTCTTTTTTTATTTGAAAATTGTTCTGAAAATCTGTTTAATGCACCATCAATAGTTATAGTAGCAAGCGTATAAGCAGCGTAATAATTTTGGCTTCTATAACTTTCGATCATAGAATCTATCAGGGGTTCTGAGTAATACGTTGAATCTTTTAACTCTTGTATAAGCTCCTTATCTTCAAGATCTTCTTTTAATAGAGTTTGCCACTCCTTTATCAATACTTCAAAATCTATAGTGCAGATTGTTCGATAGTCATCACTATAGCTATGGTAGATTACCCAACCTTCTTCAGCAAGTTTTTCAATATTTAAAGTGATTGCTTCTGCTTCTGTTTCAGAATAAGGTTCATGGTATTTCTTTAAAAATTCTTTTAAACTTTCAGTAAAATTAAGAGCAGATTTATCAAGAATATTATGAATAGGCTCAAGTATTCGTGCAATATTATCTATTTGAGTTTTTAAAAGAATTGAACTAAATGCTGCTTCTGTATCAGATAGAATTTTAAGATATGTTTGATTATTTAGAATAGACGTGGCTGAGTTTATTTCTGTTAGAAACGGTTTAGTTGTTTCAGCTATTTGTTTAGAAAAATTAAAACTGGATAACGCAGTCTCAGCAGCTTTATTTGCTTGTAGCATACTATTTTGAACCTCAATCAACCTTGAATGATTAAGTGTCTCATGAAAAACTCTTAGGGCTTCTGTAAGGTTATTGTTTTGAACTGGGACTTTATCAATAGTCAATTTATCTTTTTGAACTTCACTATGATTGTTTTCCATAGGGCTATTTCTTTCTATATGTTATGTTTTAATTATACCACTAAGTATTCAACATTTACGAGTTTTGTAATGATTAAAAAAGAAATATTTTCATAAAAAATGTACAATTGAACGTATTAATATTTTTTACCAAAATGTACTTTATAAATGATACTTATTGAACGCTTCTAAATCAAAAAATGTACTTTATCCAATCTTAAAATAAAGTACATTTCGATTATAAAGTACATTTTTCAAAGAGTGTACATTACCCCTTAAACTCAGTCGTATTAAGGGTTTATCCACTGTCTAGGTAAAAGTACAAAAATTTCCAGTTTTCGGATCTAAATCTTTGGAATTACATTGTGAATTATTAGCTAGTGCTTTTTCTAGTTTCCAAATACTAAACCAGAATGAAATAGTCAACAGAATAAGGAAAATGATAAAGAACTCACCCACTAAACTTCTGTTAATACTACACAACTGAAGAGCTATATATAGTCTTATTTTTACCAAAGTTCAATTATTTGTATGTGAAATGTTTTATCAGTAAAAAAGAGGGGAAGTCCCCCTCTCAAGATTTTATTTGACTGCTTCTTTCAAAGCATCTACCTTGTCCAAACGTTCCCATGGAAGGTCGATATCTGTACGTCCCATGTGTCCATAAGCTGCTGTTTGACGGTAAATTGGACGCTTAAGGTCCAGCATTTGGATAATCCCTGCAGGGCGAAGGTCAAAGATTTGACGAGTTGCTTTTTCAAGCTTGCTTTCAACTACTCTTCCTGTACCAAAGGTATCGATACGGACAGAAACAGGCTGGGCAACACCGATAGCATAAGCCAATTGCACTTCCGCCTTCTTAGCAAGACCTGCTGCAACGATATTCTTGGCAATATAACGAGCCGCATAAGAGGCTGAACGGTCCACCTTAGTCGCATCTTTACCAGAGAAGGCACCACCACCGTGACGAGAGTAGCCACCATAAGTATCTACGATAATCTTACGGCCAGTCAAACCTGAGTCTCCTTGAGGCCCACCGATTACAAAACGTCCAGTTGGATTGATGAAGAATTTTGTTTGCTCATCCAAGTAAGAGGCTGGAATAACTTCTTTGATAACCTTGTTAATGACATCATTGTGAATTTGTTCGTTGCTGACTTCTGGATCGTGTTGAGTTGAAATAACAACTGTGTCCACACGTACTGGACGGTCATTTTCATCATACTCAACCGTAACTTGTGATTTTGCATCTGGGCGAAGATAACTGATTTCACCAGACTTACGAAGTTCTGCCAGACGACGAACCAATTTATGACTGAGTGAAATTGGCAATGGCATAAGCTCTTCTGTTTCATCCACTGCAAATCCAAACATGAGCCCTTGGTCTCCAGCACCAATCAAGTCAAGTGGGTCTTGATCAGCATTTCCACGGACCTCCAAGGCTTCGTTAACACCTTGGGCGATATCCGGTGACTGCTCAACAAGTGACGGATGGACTCCCACCGTCTCAGCAGAAAAACCATACTCTGTATTGGTATAGCCAATCTCTGCAATGGTATCACGAACCACACGGTTAATATCCACATAGGCATTTGTAGAAATTTCACCAAAAACGTGGACGGAACCAGTATATACAGCTGTCTCAGCAGCAACGTGCGCCTCTGGATCCTTGGCTAAAATAGCATCCAAAATCGCATCTGAAATTTGGTCTGCAATCTTATCTGGATGCCCCTCAGATACAGATTCAGACGTGAATAATTTACGTTCTGACATAAAAATGTCCCCCCTTAAAAATAGTGTTATAGAGTTACAAAGTACTGATAGGTATTTTCATTTTCTAAGAGTTACGACGCGAAAGAAATAAAAACGATACTTTTTTATTTCTGAAACTAGTAAGGCGCATAGGGTGACCACCCTATAGCGACAACCGTAGAATGACGAACGACTTTGGAGCCGTCATTCTTTACGAGTTGCGACTCGAAAGAAAAAATAGAAATTTCTACCATCTTATCGGGACTATATAACTTTATCATTATACCATTTTTAGACACAATTTGCAGTCTATATACTCAATAAAAATCAAAGAACAGCTTTTTGATTGTAGATAAAATGGACTAAATTAGTAACATTTGCCTAATACAAGATGACGCTAACTTGTTTTGAAGAGTATTAATGTACTGTTTCAATTTCTACTAATCTATTTTTAATAGGTGTTTAACAACCTTAATATTATGCGTACTATTATTTTCAAACTATCGTGTCCTGAACAATAGTTTGAAAATGAAAAGGGACTTTATTCTTTTTGTAACCTTACTGTAATAATTATCCGATTAAAAAATGATAAAATAGGTATGTACAGTTAAGGAGAGAATAATGCCTGTAAGAAAATTACAATCCTATGAGGTAGACTATCAAGAAGAATTAAATCATCAGATTCCTCGCTATCAAGATTATACACCTGAAGCACAATCTGATGCCAATCTCAAGGAAATCCTATTTTTTATCAATATTGCTGTTTTTTGTATCTGCATTGCTATCTTTAGTTTCATCTTTTTAGCATTAAAATTATCAACTGCTCTTGCATTTGTCGTAGCAATCGGATTTAGCTTACTTATTTTAAAAGTCCAACGCTCTATTATCAAACGAAAATTTAGAAAATAAATCATACCCCATGTCTAATCAAGTTGATTTGTAAAAAATTAAGGAAAACAGAGGATTTAAGATGAAAAATGTGTTATTCATCTTAAATCCTCTGTTTTTTTGACCAGCTTGCCAAATATAATTATTTACTTAATTGAATAACGTGTAACCTTTTCTAATAAACGTTCTCCAAACATCCTAAACTGTAAAATCAATCCCCCTACCCTTTTACCATTATCTTCTCCAAAATATGCTATAATAATACCAAAAGATAAAGAAGGAAGACTTATGATTAAACTACTAGCCTTGGATATGGACGGAACCCTCCTCAATGAAGCCAAGGAAATCCCACAAGCTCACATTACTGCTATTCACAAAGCCATTGAAAAAGGTGTCAAACTGGTACTTTGTACGGGCCGCCCCCTTTTCGGTGTCCTCCCCTACTACAAAAAACTGGGGCTTGACCTCCAGAATGAGTATGTGATTGTTAACAACGGTTGTTCAACTCACCAGACCAGTGACTGGGGACTAGTTGACTGGCAAGAACTCAGTCCATCTGACATTGAATACCTCTATGACCTAGCTGAAAAAAGTGATGTTCAGTTGACTCTTTTTGATGAGGAGCATTATTTTGTCCTCGGTGGCAAGCCCAATCAAATCGTTCAAAATGATGCTAAACTAGTATTTTCAGACCTGACTGAAATTTCTCTTGAGGAAGCGACTAGTGGCAAGTATCGCATGTTCCAAGGTATGTTTTTAGGTACAGAGGAGCAAACAGACGATTTTGAAGAGCGTTTTGCTACAGAACTCTGCCAACGATTTAGTGGAGTTCGTTCGCAGCCTGTTATTTATGAAGCCATGCCACTTGGAACGACAAAGGCTACTGCTCTTTCACGACTAGCAGATATTTTGAAGATTGATTCCTCAGAGATTATGGCTATGGGCGATGCTAATAACGATATCGAAATGCTCCAGTTTGCAGGACTTGGCATTGCAATGGGAAATGCCAGCGATTATGTCAAATCTCTTGCGGATTCCGTTACAGCCAGCAACGAAGAAGACGGCGTTGCGCGTGCCATTGAGAAATATATTTTATAATTAAGAAGCCCAGTTCATATCAACTGGGTTTTGATATTTAAGAATTCCTAAAACTTTAGAAACTCTTTAGAAATCCTTGAGCTTTCTTTGATTTCTATGCTTTATACTAAAGTTAACAAAATAAATCAAAAGGAGAGAATCATGAAAACAGTACTCGACATTCATGGATTGTCCAAAAACTTTGACAAACAAGCTATTCTTCAGGATCTTCATTTAACGATAAGAGAGGGAGATATTTATGGACTTATAGGGAAGAACGGAGCTGGGAAAACCACCTTGATAAAAATCATTACGCAACTACTGTTTGCAGATAAAGGAACTGTTTCCCTCTTTTCTAGCCATTCGGAAAATGAGTGGACCAAGGCTCTATCTCGAGTAGGTTCAGTGATCGAATCACCCGTAGCACATAATCACTTAACAGCCTATCAAAATCTGAAATATTATTGTATGATTCGCCATATTCCAAATGCTGATCAAGTCATTCGAGAAACGCTGGACTATGTAGGTTTGGCAGATATAGGTAAAAAAGTCTTTCGTGATTTCTCGCTAGGAATGAAACAAAGACTTGGTATCGCCATTGCCCTCCTATCTAAACCAGACTTCCTGATCTTAGATGAACCTATCAATGGTCTCGACCCAATCGGTATCAAAGAATTTCGACTCATGATTCAACGCCTCAATCAAGAAAAAGGAATCACCATTCTCATCTCTAGCCATATCTTGTCAGAACTCTATCTCGTAGCAAATCGCTTTGGTATTTTAGATCAAGGCAAGATTATCCGTGAAATCAGCAAAGCTGAATTTGAGACACTAAGTGAGGATTATATTGTCCTTAAGACAGCTGACCAAGAGAAAGCTTGTCAAGTATTAAAAGAACAAATCCAGCTCCAGTTCAAGGTTGTTAATCCAGAAAATGAAATTCACATCTTTGGTCAGGAACAAGATGTCAAACAGATTCTCAAGGAATTAACCTTGGCAGATGTTGCCATTGACGAGATTTACTATGCCCGTCAAAACCTAGAAGAATACTTCACTCAATTGGTCCAATAGGAGGAAAATCATGATACATACCATTCAAGCAGACTTTTACCGTCTTTTCCGCTCCAAAGGATTCTGGATTACAGAATTCATTCTCTTTGTCCTCTTGCTAATGGGTGCCACTATCGGGGCTACAGGCCATCTGATGGCAATCCAGACAGAAGAACCAGAAATTCCAACCCATGGTTGGGACGGTATTCAAGCTCTGATCAATGCGTCTAGCAATGATTCAAACCTTGTTTTTCTCTGCATTATTCTAACATGTTTAGTTCTTGGGGTCGATCTAATCGGCAAGCTTTATAAAAATAGTTTGACAGTTGGCGTTTCTCGTACAGAGTTTTTCTTCGCTAAATCCTTTGTTCTAGCAAGTATCGCTCTCTTACAACTCATCGCCAGCCTTGTGATTGCTTTTGTTCCCTCAACTCTACTAAACGGACTTGGTACGATACCTGATGGTTTTGTTACTAATCTCCTCTTAATGATTTTCCTTCAATTTCTCTGCCTTCTCGCTTGGCTTTCGATTATTTCCTTTATTCTCTACCTGACTCATTCTTATCTTGCCGTATTTATTGGTTATCTGATTAGCTCTATCATCCTTTCTATGCCAATGATCATTTTTCCAAATATCAAATTTTTACCATATTTGTCCTTGCATTTTTCCTATGCTATGACTGCTAATAGTGAATCCATTTTCTATACACTTATAGTTACCTTAGCTGTTATTGTAATCTTTAATCTAAGTGGACTGGCAGTTTTCAAAAAGAAAAGTCTATAAAAAATGACCTCCTCTAGCCTACAGAGGAGGTTTCTTCTGTTAAAAATAAATAAAGACCGAAAACCATTCACCATCAGTGGCTAGCTTCATCTCTGCACCGAGAAGATGGCATAATTCCTCAGTGATATAAAGGCCTAAACCAGAGGATTCTTCCGTATCAGATAGATTTTCAGAATAAAAACGGTTGCTGAGATTTTCTATTCTTTTGATGGGCTGTTTGACAAGGTTTGCAACCTCTAAGACAAGCTGTTCCTTTTCCTTTCGCAAAGATAGACGCGCTTCTTCCTTGCCATGTTTGAGGACATTCCCAAGCAAATTTTGTAAAATTCGATCCAGCAAGTCTTCATCAGTCCTCGTTGTTAAACCAGCTTCAACCTTAAAATCAAGCGTGATATTTGCCGCCTGAAAAACATCATAATAAGCCAAAGTCTTCTTGGTAATAAAAGCTGAAAAATCCACTTCTTCCAGTTTCGGTTTGACAGCTCCTTCCATCAAACGACGATATTCTAGAAGAGCCTCCAAACGTTTGGAAACTAAATCAAGATGCTGGGCTATTTTTTGTAAGGTTTCTGATTTGTCTTCAGGAGACTTTATCAATTGTTGGGTGTAGCCTGAAGCGATGGTCAGAGGGGTCCGAATATCATGGGCGATATTGCTGATGGCCATATCCAGAGTCTGCTTTTCCCTCTTCATAACCAATCGAGATTGCTCTACTTCCTGAAATAGATTCTCAATCTGCTGATAAAGATGTAAAAAATGTTTGGAAAAAATGCTGACTCCAACTCTTTTCATACTACCCGTGAGAATCTTGTCTTCAATCTGTTGACTCAAGTTTTTAAGTGCTAGATGGTAGCGAATCAATGCAATCGATAACATAATTAGAAGTACCAGTAGGACAAAAATTATCATGTAGGTCATTGCTTGTCTCCTTTTAATCTTACCCCAACTCCCCAAATGGTTTCAATATATTCTTGATTTGGGTCAAGCTGATTTAATTTTTTACGAAGATTACTCAAATGCGTATTGAGAGTATTATCTCCAGGTAGATAGCTCTCCTCCCAGACCAATTCATAAAGTTCTTCCTTGGTAAAAATTTTCTTAGGGTGTTTAAGGAGAGTTTGGAGAATCAAGCATTCTTTCTTAGCAAGACGAATCGTTTCCTGACTATTTTTGATTTCAAAACTTTCTGCATCAAACTGGATATTTTTCAAGTTTTGTGGCAGATTTTCAGTTTTTACTATTTCCACAGACTGTTTTTCTGCACTTTGGCGTAATTGAACAGTAACTCTAGCAAAGACTTCGTCCAAATCAAAAGGTTTCACTATGTAATCATTGGCACCGTCTAAGAGGTATTGACTAATTAACTTCTTATCGCTCAAAGCTGTTAGCATAATGACTGGAATTTGACTTTGTTCCCTGATGGATTTTAAAACCTGATCCCCATTTTTCCCAGGAAGCATGATATCTAGCAAAACGAGGTCAATCCCACCTTGGTCAAAACGCATGATTCCTTCTGTACCAGAAAAGGCCTGAATCACCTCATGCTCCTCAGTAAGAAGTGTTCGCAAAATCTCTTGAATGTCACTATTGTCTTCAATAACCAATATCCTAGCCATAAATACCAACCTTTCTGCAACTATTATAGCATGTTTTATTGATAAAAAGCTCCTCGCATAAAAGCGCGAGAAAGCCTTAGAGGATTAAAATATAAAATCTACTTGTTAGATAACATAGTATTTTTTGTTGCTAATAAGAAGTTAGTCTAGCAGAATGAATATCCCATTTCTCCCCTACTAGTCCGTAATTCGTTGATACATTTCGGGTCTTCTATCTCGAAACAGTCCCCAATTTAGGCGCTCACTTGCTCCCTTGTCTAGGTCATAAGTTGCTAATAGAACAGCTTCATCTTGTCTTTCAGCTTGCTCTAGAATAGCTCCTGTTTCATCCGTCATAAAGGATGAACCGTAGAAGTCAAGACTGGAACTCTGTCCACCATTTTCCTCACTTGGAGTGACTTCCTCTAATCCATAACGATTGGCTGCAATGACTGGGACAATATTTGCTGCTGCGTGTCCTTGCATGGTACGTTGCCAATGACCACAACTATCTGTATCCAAAATCGGCTCTGAACCGATGGCTGTTGGATAAAAGAGCAATTCAGCACCATTTAACGCAAGACAGCGCGCTGTTTCAGGGAACCATTGATCCCAACAGATACCGACCCCAATCTTGGCATAGCGAGTATCCCAGACCTTGAAACCTGTATTGCCAGGTGTGAAATAAAATTTTTCTTGATAATAATGGTCGTCTGGTATGTGGGTCTTTCGATAAACGCCCAGCACTTCACCATCTGCATCAATGACGGCAATAGAGTTGTACAAGACATTGCCGTCTTTTTCATAGAAACTGATTGGTAAAACAACTTTTAGTTCTTTAGCAATCACCTTAAAATGCTGAATGGCTGTATTGTCTGTCACCGACTGGGCATGCTGGTAGAAGTCATACTGACGTTCCTGACAGAAATAGGGACGTTCAAACAACTCTGGTAAGAGAATGATTTGTGCGCCTTGTTCTGCAGCCTGACGTACTAAGCGCTCCGCTGTTTGAATATTTGTTGCCACATCCTTGTCACATTGCATCTGAATTGCTGCAACTTTTACATTTCTCATCTTTTTCTCCTATTCTGGGATTTGTTGGGTGATACAGTGAATATTTCCACCACCTAAGAGAATATCTCTGGCTGGAATTCCGACAACTTTACGATCTGGGAAACACTTACTGAGAATATCTAAGGCTACTTGGTCGTTTTTATCTTGAAACTGGGGAACCAAGACTGCCTTGTTAGCAATATAGAAATTGACATAGGAAGCTGCTAGTCGTTCACCTGCGTATCGCTCTTCTTCTCCTTCTTCATAGATGTAGCCTGGCAAATCCTCTTCGGTTACAACCTGATGAATAGCTGGAATAGGAAGTTTATGAATGGTGAAGGGACGACCTTTTGCATCTGTTTCCTTTTCTAAAAGTGCTAAATCAGCTGCTGACATGGCATACTGAGGATCAGTTTCGTCTTCCGTCCAAGCCAAAACAAGCTCAGCAGGACCAACAAAGGCAGCAACATTGTCAACGTGTTCATTGGTTTCATCTTGATAAATACCATAAGGAAGCCAGATAACTTTTTCAGCTCCAAGGCACTCTAATAAGGTATTTTCGATTTCTTCCTTACTAAGATGAGGATTGCGACCAAGACTGAGAAGGCAACTTTCAGTCACGAGAATGGTTCCTTGACCATCGCTGTGTATCGCTCCGCCTTCAAGGACAAAAGGTTTGGCATCGTAAACAGGCATTTCCAAGGCCTCAGCAAAACGACTAGCTACTTGGTCATCATCTTCATAATCTTGATAAAGACCATCAACAGCACCACCCCAAGCATTGAAAGACCAATCCATGGCTAATTTCTGGCCTTTATCATTGACAAGAATAGTCGGACCTGTATCACGCGCCCAGGCATCATTGGTGGGAATGTCTAAATAAACAACGCTATCTCCAAGGTAGTCTTGGGCTTCAGATAGATAATCCTGCTCCACCAAAAGATAGACTCTTTCCCCTTGAGCAATAGTTTTGATAATCTGGCTAAATGCTGCTTTAGCAGCTTTTCCTTGAAAAGGCCACGATCCTGGTCGAGTCGGCCATATCATGAGGGTACCATGGTGTGCTTCGTACTCTGCTGGCATGCGATAACCTAATTTTTTGGGACTGTCCATCATGATAATCTCCCTTTAAAATCTTGATAACCGAAGGCTTTGACTAAGCTACAGTCACCCTGCTCGTCCATGAGATAGAGACTTGGCAATCCAATACCATTAAAGGTATTATTTTTGACAAATGAGTAAATAGCCATATCTTCAAAATAAAGTCTGTCTCCGATTTGAACTGGATTTTCAAAGCTATAATCACCGATCACATCTCCTGTCAGACAAGTATTGGAAGAAAGTCTATATGTATGGGCTTTTTCCTGTGCCTCAAAGCCATTTCTCAAAGGTGGACGATAGGGCATCTCAAGTACATCAGGCATATGGCAGGTCGCAGAGGCGTCTAAAACCAAGATTTCCATACCGTTTTCTACAATATCCAATACTTCAGTTGCTAGATAACCAGCATTGAGTGCAATGGCTTCACCCGGCTCGATATAGATTTCAAGACTGTAAGTTTCTCGGATACGCTTGATTTCTGAAATCAGTAAATCCACATCGTAACCTTCTCTTGTGATGTGATGACCACCACCCATATTGAGCCATTTGACCTGATGCAAATACGGTCCAAATTGCGCTTCTACTGCTTTCAAAGTTGTTTGTAAATCATCTGCTCCCTGCTCGCAAAGGGTGTGAAAATGAAGGCCGTCAACCAAATCCAGCAAATCACTAGGAATTTTATCTAGTGTCACGCCAAAACGAGAACCAGGTGCACAAGGATCATAGAGAGCGTGATCTCCTTGAGTTGAACACTGAGGGTTAAGTCGCAAACCCACACTTACACCAGCATCCCGACACCAGGCCCCATGTTTACGCAACTGTCTTTCTGAGTTAAAGACGATATGGTCCGTTATCTCTAACAATTCCTCCAAGTCTGCATCCTTGAAAGCAGGCGCAAAAACATGGACTTCCCCCGAGAACTCTTCTCTAGCTAACTTAGCCTCGTAGAGACCACTTGCAGTTGTACCAGATAGATACTGGCTAATCAAGGGATAGGTTTTGTAAAGGGAATAGGCCTTCTGGGCAAGCAAAACCTTGCAACCAGCTTCTTCTTGAACATATTGTAGGATGCGGCAGTTGGCTTCTAACTTTGCTAAGTCAATAACATAGGCTGGTGTTGGTACTTGTTCTAACTTCATCAGTCCACCATTTGTGGATTTTCAACCACAACCCAAGGCAAACCATACTCATTCAAAGCTTCCATGAATGGATCTGGATCCAACTCCTCAAGGTTATACACTCCAGCTTGATTCCAAGTACCGTTCATAACCAATTTTGTCCCAATCATGGCTGGAACACCTGTTGTGTAAGAAATGGCTTGTGAACCAACTTCTGCATAACATTCCTGATGGTCACAAACATTGTAGATGTAGATGGTCTTTTCAACGCCGTCTTTGACACCTGTAAAGATACATCCAATATTGGTTTTACCTACAGTACGTGGGCCAAGGCTGGCTGGATCTGGAAGTAGCGCTTTTAAAAATTGAATCGGAACGATGTCTTGTCCATTAAAGTTAATGGTATCCGTACGAAGGAGCCCAACATTTTCCAAGCATTTCATGTGAGTTAGATAAGATTGGCCAAAAGTCATAAAGAAACGAATTCGTTTGACACCTGGAATGTTTTTCGCCAATGATTCAATTTCTTCATGATGAAGGAGATACATGTCTTTTTGCCCAACCTGAGGAAAATCATACTCGCGCTTGATTGACATAGCTTCCACTTCGACCCATTTCCCATCTTCCCAGTAAGAACCTGGCGCAGAAACCTCGCGGAGATTGATTTCTGGGTTGAAGTTGGTCGCAAATGGATAACCGTGGTCACCACCATTACAGTCTAAAATATCGATATAGTGGATTTCATCAAAGTAGTGTTTGAGGGCATAGGCTGAAAAGACACTAGTCACACCTGGATCAAAACCAGATCCAAGCAGAGCGGTCAAGCCAGCTTTTTTGAATTTCTCCTGATAAGCCCATTGCCATGAGTAGTCAAAGTAGGCTGTAAAACCAAGTTCCTTGCAACGTTTCTCATAAATAGCACGCCATTCAGGATCTTCTGTATCCTCAGCCTCATAGTTGGCGGTATCGATATAGTGGACTCCTGTTGCCAAACAAGCATCCATGATGGTCAAGTCTTGATAAGGCAAAGCTACGTTCAAAACAGCTTCTGGCTTGTAGCTTTCAATCAAAGCAATCACTTCTTCAACCTTGTCAGCGTCAAGGGCAGCTGTCTCAATCTTAGTATTTGTTTTGCCTTCTAATTTAGCCTTCAAGTCATCACATTTTGACTTGGTACGGCTAGCAATCATAATTTCTGTAAAAGTTTCGCTATCTTGACAAATCTTTGAAATAGCAACTTGGGCAACGCCCCCACATCCAATAACTAATAAACGACTCATTTTTTTCCTTCCTCTTCTTCTAAAATGTCCTCAACATACTTGGGCAACATAAAGGCTCCTACATGTAAGTTTGCAGTGTAGTATTCTGTGAAAAGCTGGCGTTTTTTCCAGCCTTCCTTGTCAAAATCTTTGACAGGGTGGTATTTTTTTGATGCAAATCCAAACAACCAATAGCCAGCTGGGCTAGTTGGAATATGGGCCTGATAAACCCGACTGATTGGAAAGGCTTGATTGACCTTGCGGTGCATGCTTCGGCAAGCTGACTCATCTTCGTCAAAGAAAGGACTACCATGCTGGTAAATCATGATACCGTCTTCTTTAAGAGCACGATAGCTATTACCGTAAAATTCCTTGGTAAAAAGCCCTTCCGTATGTCCAAATGGATCTGTCGCATCGTTGATGATAATATCATAGTCATCTTCGCAGTTTCGCAAAAAGCGTAGCCCATTTTGGTAGTAAATGGTAACACGAGGGTCATCAAGCCCTGCAGAAAAGTCTGGGAAATACTCACGACAGACTTCAACTAGCATCTCATCCGGTTCCACGATATCGATTTGTTCCAATTCTGGATACAGTGTCAAAACTTGAGCAACACCGCCGTCGCCACCCCCAATAACCAAGACTTTCTTTGGATTTGGGTGGACAGCCATGGGAACGTGGACGGTCATTTCGTTGTAGACAAAGTCATCCGCATCTGAGAACAAGACGTGCCCGTTTAAAATCAAAATCTTTCCAAAAGCTGGCGTATCCAAGACTTCGATATCCTGCCATTCACTTTTTCCAGCGTAGAGTTGCTTGGCTGTTCTCAGGGATAATTTCACATCTGGAGTATGAACTTCAGAAAACCATAAATCCATCTAGTTCTCCTTTCTCTTAATGACGTTGATGTGATTGACCTCAGGATCTTCCGTTCCTTGGAGGGAGCAACCACGTTCCTTGGCAAATTGGATATAGTCTACAATTTCACGAGTAATGCGTTCACCAGGAGCCAAGATAGGAATCCCTGGAGGATAGCACATGACAAATTCTCCACAGACCTGTCCAACAGATTCATCCAAGGTCAAACTTTTTCTCTCTGAATAGAAGGCTTCCTGAGGGGATAATACCAACTCGGGCTGAATATATTCTCCAGCTATTAAGTCCTTCCCATCTCGTGAATAGAGTCTCTTGATATCAGCCAAAGCACCGACCAAGCGCTCGATGTCTTGGATGCGGTCACCAATCGAAATATAGGCCAAGATATTGCCAATATCACCAAACTCAATCTGAATGTCGTATTCGTCTCGTAAGAGGTCATAAACCTCGATACCTGTTAAGCCAATACCCTGAGTGTAAACTGACAGCTTGGTCACATCAAAATCACAAACCGAAACACCGTCTATTAACTCTTTTGAGTAAGCATAGTAGCCACCGATAGCATTGATTTCACGACGAGCATACTCGGATAGCTCAATGACCTTCTCAAAGGATTCTTTACCGCGTAGGGCCAAGTTACGACGCGAAATATCCAAACTAGCCATCAACAAGTAAGAGGCAGATGTAGACTGGGTCAGGTTGATAATCTGACGAACGTACTCAGAATTCATCTGCTCCCCGATTAAAAGAAGCGAACTTTGGGTCAAACTTCCACCAGACTTATGCATAGATACCGCCGCCATATCAGCCCCTGCATCCATGGCAGAAATTGGAAGTTTATCTGTAAAATGCAAATGCGCTCCGTGGGCCTCATCTACCAAAACCATCATGCCAGCTTCATGAGCCATTTCTGTCACCCCCTTTAGGTCTGAACAGATTCCGTAGTAAGTAGGATTGTTAATCAAAATGGCCTTAGCATCTGGATGGTCCTTTATGGCTTTGGCTACTCGGTCATTTTCAAGACCTAAAGCGATACCAATTTTAGGATCTACACTCATCTCGATATAGATGGGAATAGCACCACATAGAACCAGAGCATTGATAGCAGATTTATGGACATTTCGTGGCAAAATAATCTTATCTCCTGCCTTGCAGGTGGAAAGAATCATAGTCTGCACCGATGAAGTTGTTCCCCCAATCATGAGAAAGGCATGGGCTGCTCCAAAAGCATCAGCTGCCAGCTCCTCTGCATCCCGAATAATCGAAATGGGGTGACCAAGATTATCCAAGGGTTTCATCGAATTGACATCAATGCCAACACATTTTTCCCCTAACAGTTCCACCAATTCTGGATTTCCCCGTCCACGTTTGTGACCTGGTACATCAAAGGGAACAATACGTTTCTTGCGTAACTTCACCAAGGCCTCATAAATTGGGGCTTGGTTTTGATCTAACTCTTTCAAGACATACTCCTTTCCATATTTTTAGGACCTTATGAAAACTAAGGAACTAAAGGTTGACTCATGAAAAAAGAGCAGGTTTTCACCTGCTCTGCAATCTTCTGACGTTTTTATGTTTGTTTCTGTTGAGTATGTCTGTTCCCGATGTTTCCTAACTCTCTAGTAGCAAATATTACGTACTTTATTGATCGTTTCACAAGATGACGTGTGCTTTCACCACACTAAAAATTTATGAATTAGGACAAGTGTCCTAACATCAACTTATAAAAGTAGGCTTTTAACCCTATCAATAATGTGGTTTTTCAACCACGCTTCGGCATTCAACCCTGCCTGTCCGTAGGCATTTTTTACTCGGGTTTATATTTGCTAGAAAACATCATCTCATTTTCTAAGCTTTATTACTATATCATGTTTTTAAGAACTTGTAAAGCGGTTTACGAAAAAAATATAAAAAAGTTCGCAAAATATTTGGATTTTATTTGATTTGATACTAATTATTCTCTTGTAAACGATTATAAAGTGAACAAAATATTTATCGTATTTAATTTAAAATTTTTTATGCTATTCTATACTCTTTACCTTCGGTATTTGATCTATTAGAGAAGATGTCGACATTTTTATATCATTAAAATCGTGCAACTTTTTTCAGATACTTTTAAAGGATTGATTTCCCTATATTTTTCCTTTATACTGGATAAAAAGGAGAATAATATGTCAGAAACAAATCACGAAATTGATTCAAATTTTGCAGGTCGTTTAAATATCCTGCGTGCTGGTGTTCTTGGTGCTAATGATGGAATTATTTCCATCGCTGGTGTGGTTATCGGGGTGGCCAGTGCTACCAGTAATATCTGGATTATCTTTTTATCAGGATTTGCAGCTATTTTGGCAGGTGCCTTTTCAATGGCTGGTGGAGAATATGTATCCGTTTCAACTCAAAAAGATACCGAGGAAGCAGCCGTTGTGCGTGAGCAAGTCTTGCTAGACCAAGATATGGAGCTAGCTAAAAAGTCTCTCTACGCTGCCTATATTCAAAATGGCGAGTGTGAAACATCAGCCCAACTTCTCACCAACAAGGCCTTTCTTAAAAACCCGCTCAAGGCTTTGGTAGAGGAAAAATATGGGATTGAGTATGAAGAGTTTACCAATCCTTGGCATGCTGCTATCTCTAGCTTTATTTCTTTTTTCCTTGGTAGCTTACCACCCATGCTTTCAATTACCATTTTCCCAAGTGAATATCGCATCCCTGCTACTGTCCTTATTGTCGGTGTAGCCCTTCTTCTCACTGGCTACACTAGTGCCAAACTTGGAAAGGCTCCAACCCAAACGGCTATGATTCGGAACCTTGCTATTGGTCTCTTGACCATGGGAGTTACCTTCCTGCTCGGACAACTTTTCAGCATTTAGAACAAAAAAACACCTCGATTTTGAA
>NZ_AICU01000085.1:0-16559 GCF_000257865.1 Streptococcus mitis SK575
ATTAATTGGAGAATTACTCAAGAGGCTGAAGAGGACGGTTTGCTAAATCGTTAGGTCGGGTAACTGGCGCAAGGGTTCGAATCCCTTATTCTCCGTTTGAATGAGAGTTTATAACTCTCTTTTTTCTTGCTTCTTTGTTAACTGTACTGGGCTGAAGAAAAGCTAAGAACGAGAAAGGACACATTTCGTCCTTTCTTTTTTGATGTTCAGAGCGATAAAAATCCGTTTTTTGAAGTTTTCAAAGTTCCGAAAACCAAAGGTATTGCGTTTGATAAGTTTGATGAGATTATTCGTCGCTTCCAATTTTGCGTTGGAATAGGGTAACTGAAGGGCATTGACGATTTTCTCTTTGTCCTTTAGAAAGGTCTTAAAGACAGTCTGAAAAAGAGGATGAACCAGCTTAAGATTGTCTTCAATGAGTCCGAAAAATTTCTCTGGTTCCTTATTCTGAAAGTGAAAAAGTAAGAGCTGATAGAGATTATAGTGGTGTTTCAAGTCTTCTGAATAGCTCAAAAGCTTGTCTAGAATTTCTTTATTGGTTAAGTGCATACGAAAAATAGGGCGATAAAAACGTTTATCACTGAGTTTACGACTATCCTGTTGAATGATCTTCCAGTAACGCTTGATAGCCTTGTATTCATGGGATTTTCGCTCAAATTGATTCATGATTTGGACACACACACGACTCATAGCACGGCTTAAATGTTGTACAATGTGGAAGCGATCTAGAACGATTTTAGCGTTTGGGAGTGAAACAGTCTGGGAGACTGTTTCAGCCTGAGCCTAGAAATTCGAAAGCGAAGCTGTTTAGCCAAGTCATAATAAGGACTAAACATATCCATAGTAATAATTTTTACCTGACAACGAACAGCTCGATTGTAGCGCAAAAAATGATTTCGAATGATGGCTTGTGTTCTGCCCTCAAGAACAGTGATGATGTTGAGTTTTTTGAAATCTTGCGCAATAAAGCTCATCTTTCCCTTGGTGAAGGCATATTCATCCCAAGTCATAATCTTCGGAAGATGAGAAAAATCATGCTCAAAGTGAAAGTCATTGAGCTTACGAATAACAGTTGAAGTTGAAATGGCCAGCTGATGAGCAATGTCGGTCATAGAAGTTTTTTCAATCAACTTTTGAGCAATCTTTTGATTGATGATACGAGGGATTTGGTGATTCTCCTTGATGAGGGAAGTCTCAGCCACCGCCATTTTTGAGCACTGATAGCACTTAAAACGGCGCTTTCTAAGAAGAATTCTAGTAGCCATACCAGTTGTTTCAAGGTCAGGAATCTTAGACGGTTTTTGAAAGTCATATTTCTTCATTTGACTTTCACAATCAGGACAAGGTGGAGCCTCATAATCCAGTTTAGCGATGATTTTTTTGTGAGTATCCCTATTAATAACATTCACAAAGTGGATATTATGGTCTTTAATGTCTAGTAATTTTGTAATTGTTCCATATTATTTTTTCTAATGATGATTTGGTCGCTTTTCATTATAGATCTTATGGGACTTTTTTCTACAACAAAATAGGCTCCATAATATCCATAGGGGATTTACCCACTACAAATATTATAGAGCCTTATTTTTTGTTGTATAAACTTACTATTACTTCCAACTCTTTAGTGAAATTTCTCCGCTATTTAGCCAGATTTCTTTTCCGTTATCACATTGAACTAAAAGTTTACCACTTTCAGAGATATCTTTAGCAAGTCCCTTGTAGTCTTTTTGATCTAGTGTAAAAGTCACTTCTTTTCCTAGAACGAATGACTGTTTTTTATATAGGTATAATAGCTCTTCTGCTGGTGTTTCGAAGAAAGCACGCCATATTTCGATAATTAATTCATTTCTTGTTATAGGTGCTGGTGCTTTAAATAGACTAGCAGCTTTTTCTTTTAATTCCTGAGGGAAGTCTTTAATAGTAAAGTTGATTCCTACTCCAATAATGATATCTGTGACTAAGCCAGTTTCTACAGAGGTCATTGCCTCAGTAAGGATTCCTCCAATTTTATGATTGTTTAGGTAGATATCATTGACCCATTTTATGTCGACATCTATTAAAGTTAGGTTCTTAATGGCTTTGTAGACAGCTCCTGCTACAAGTAGTGTGTAGGATGGTAATTTATCATAGGGGAGATTGGGTTTAAGATGGAGTGTCATATAAATACCACCTTGGGGTGAGTAGAAAGAACGTTGAAAACGGCCTCGCCCTGCTGTTTGATAGGAAGCTAGATAGAGGGTGTTTGCTTCATTCCCTAAATCAATTGCTTCTTTTGCATCCAGTTGTGTTGATTTTGTTTCGGGTTTAAAACTGACTTTAATTGGAAGATTTTCTTCTAGAATCTCTGGAAGAATAAGGTCACCATTCATCAGTTTGTATCCTTTGTTTTTGATGCTATCAATTTCAATGCCTTCTTGTTCTAGTCGCTTGATGGCTTTCCAAATTGATGTTCGGCTTAGGGATAGTTCTTCTGCAATTTTTTCTCCGCTAATATAGTCGGTTTCTTTAGATAGGATTTGGTAGACAGCTTGGTAGGATTTCATAGTGTTGCCTTTCTTTAAGAATAGTATATGATTTGAATCTAGTTTGGATAGTTGCGCCTAATCTATATTTTATTACTACTATTTTAACATATGCCTACTATTTACGGCATGATTTTCTTAGAGAAAATGCAATCATTAAGATTGAGTTTTGAAATCTCAGTATTTTTGCTCGCTTTTTTACCTAGGGAAACGTTTCCTTTGTTTTCAAATGTCTAAAAAAGTGGTACAATAAAGGGTAGCTTACTATTATCTGAATCAGCTGATTTGGAGAGAAAGGATTCATTTTGAAATCAATAGGCTTTATTGAAAAGCTGAAAGGGTTGTCTAGTAAAGAACTTATTTTATTGGGAATTATCCTGAGTATCTTTTTACCCTTTTATCTTTTTGTAGTTGTATTCTGTTTATATATTATCAGTTTGATTTTTACAGGAGACATGAAAAGTATTCTTCAGAAAATGGGGGAGCATCCGATGCTGCTTCTTTTTCTTGGCTATAGTACTGTAATATCCATTTTTGAACAAAATTGGATGGGTCTTGTGGCTTCAGTAGGAATGTTTCTATTTACTGTTTTCTTTTTGCACTATCAGTCGATTTTATCACATAAATTCTTTCGATTGATTTTGCAGCTCGTCTTGTTTGGTAGCGTCTTGTCAGCTGCTTTTGCGAGTTTAGAACATTTCCAAATTGTGAAGAAATTTAACTATGCTTTTCTTTCACCCAATATGCAGGTGTGGCATCAGAATCGTGCTGAAGTGACCTTCTTTAATCCTAATTATTATGGTATTATTTGTTGTTTCTGTATCATGATTGCCTTCTATCTGTTTACAACGACCAAGTTGAATTGGTTGAAAGTATTCTGTGTGTTTGCAGGCTTTGTGAATCTCTTTGGATTGAACTTTACGCAAAATCGAACTGCCTTTCCTGCTATTATCGCTGGAGCCATTATTTATCTCTTTACGACCATTAAAAACTGGAAGGCCTTTTGGCTTAGTATTGGGGTCTTTGCGATTGGCTTGAGCTTCCTCTTTTCTAGTGATTTGGGAGTTCGGATGGGGACTTTAGACTCTTCTATGGAAGAACGCATTTCTATCTGGGATGCTGGGATGGCCTTGTTTAAGCAAAATCCTTTTTGGGGTGAAGGGCCATTGACCTACATGCACTCGTATCCTCGGATACATGCTCCTTATCATGAACATGCTCACAGTCTTTATATTGATACGATTCTGAGTTACGGAATTGTAGGGACTATTTTACTAGTTTTGTCTTCTGTGGCTCCTGTTCGCTTGATGATGGATATGAGTCAGGAGTCGGGGAAACGCCCGATTATCGGTCTTTATCTATCTTTCCTTACAGTGGTTGCTGTGCACGGAATCTTTGACTTGGCTCTCTTCTGGATTCAGTCAGGTTTCATTTTCTTGCTAGTTATGTGCAGTATTCCATTGGAGCATCGAACTTTGGTATCGGACATGACGGATTAAGTTTTATAAGATTGAAATCTTCTACCTTGGGTGGGAGATTTTTTTACTGGAAAAAATTATTTCTAAATAGAAATAGTTGACAGTTGAAATGATAAGTGTTAGAATTGTGTTATTCATTTCGATATGGAAATAAATTGGAGGTGTCATGAAATATTGTCATTTGCTAGCAAATCATATTCGTTTGTTAAACGGGCGGATTTTTCAAAAGTTACTGAGCCAAGATCCTGAAGCTCTTTATCGTAGTGAACAGGGTAAGATTTTAGCGGTTTTATGGAATAGTGAAACTGGCTGCGCAACTGCGACAGATATTGCTTTGGCGACTGGGCTTGCTAATAATACTCTGACGACGATGATAAAAAAGCTAGAGGAACAAAAGCTTGTAACTGTTAGTCCGTGTGGAAAAGACAAGCGTAAGAAGTATTTAGTTTTAACGGAGTTGGGCAAGTCTCAGAAAGCAGTGGGACATCGTGTCAGTCAGAAATTGGATACGGTTTTTTACAAAGGTTTTTCAGAGGAAGAAATTCGTCAGTTTGAAGGCTTTCAAGAAAGAATTTTGGCTAATCTGAAAGAGGGGGAAAATGAGGATTAAAATAGAGCAAATTAGCTGTTTATAAGTAAAGGCCACTTTTGACTTTGTTTTCCAACTCTTAGGACAAGGAGACTATGTGGTTAGTTATGGTCGGACTCAGATTGATGGCCTTGCCTGTGCTCAGTAGGATATCTTCCATCTAGAAAATGGGAAAATTGTGGAGCATTGGGACAATAAGGAAGTTATGCCTAAGGTAGCAGACTTGATCAATCGAGGAAAGTTTTAAAATGAGGATACAGAATGATTGAATATAAAAATGTAGCTTTACGTTACACAAAAAAAGATATCTTGAGAGATGTTAATTTACGGATTGAGAATGGGGAGTTCATGGTTTTAGTTGGTCCATCTGGCTCAGGTAAGACAACAATGCTTAAGATGATTAACCGTCTCTTGGAACCGACTGATGGAAATATTTATATGGATGGCAAGCGTATTAAAGACTATGATGAGCGTGAGCTTCGTCTCTCTACTGGTTATGTTTTACAGGCCATTGCTCTGTTTCCCAATCTAACGGTTGCGGAAAATATTGCCCTGATTCCTGAGATGAAGGGCTGGACTAAGGAAGAAATTGCTCAGAAAACAGAAGAGCTTTTAGCTAAGGTTGGTTTACCAGTAGCCGAGTATGGGCATCGTTTACCTAGTGAATTATCTGGTGGAGAACAGCAACGGGTCGGAATTGTTCGTGCTATGATTGGTCAGCCTAAGATTCTCCTCATGGATGAGCCTTTTTCAGCCTTGGATGCTATTTCGAGAAAACAGTTGCAAGTTCTGACAAAAGAATTGCATAAAGAGTTTGGGATGACAACGATTTTTGTGACCCATGATACGGATGAAGCTTTGAAGTTGGCGGACCGTATTGCTGTTTTGCAGGATGGAGAGATTCGTCAGGTGGCGAATCCCGAGACCATTTTAAAAGCTCCTGCCACAGAATTTGTAGCAGACTTGTTTGGAGGTAGTGTTCATGACTAATTTAATTGCAACTTTTCAGGATCGTTTTAGTGATTGGTTGACAGCTCTATCTCAACATTTGCAGTTGTCACTTTTGACCCTGTTACTAGCTATTTTTATCGCGATTCCCTTGGCTGTTTCTCTTCGCTATCATGAGAAGTTGGCGGATTGGGTCTTGCAGATTGCAGGGATTTTCCAGACCATCCCGTCACTGGCCTTGTTGGGGCTCTTTATTCCCTTGATGGGAATTGGAACCTTGCCGGCTTTGACAGCACTAGTGATTTATGCGATCTTTCCGATTTTACAAAATACCATCACTGGGCTCAAGGGAATTGATCCGAGTCTGCAAGAGGCCGGGATTGCCTTTGGGATGACCAGATGGGAACGTCTCAAGAAGTTTGAAATTCCACTTGCTATGCCTGTTATGATGTCTGGGATTCGGACGGCGGCGGTCTTAATTATCGGTACGGCAACCTTGGCTGCCTTGATTGGGGCAGGGGGACTGGGTTCCTTTATCCTTTTGGGAATTGACCGTAATAATGCCAGTCTGATTTTGATTGGGGCCCTTTCTTCTGCAGTGCTGGCTATTGCCTTTAACTTCCTACTAAAAGTGATGGAAAAAGCAAAATTGCGGACGATTTTTTCTGGTTTTGCCTTGGTGACCTTATTGCTAGGTCTGTCTTATAGTCCAGCCCTCTTAGCTCAAAAAGAGAAAGAAAACTTGGTTATTGCTGGAAAATTGGGTCCAGAACCAGAAATTTTGGCCAATATGTATAAATTGCTGATTGAAGAAAATACCAGTATGACTGCGACTGTTAAACCAAATTTTGGGAAAACAAGCTTCCTCTATGAAGCTCTGAAAAAAGGCGATATTGACATCTATCCTGAATTTACTGGTACGGTGACTGAAAGTTTGCTTCAGCCATCACCGAAAGTGAGTCATGAGCCAGAGCAGGTTTATGATGTAGCGCGTGATGGCATTGCCAAGCAGGATCATCTAGCCTATCTCAAACCCATGTCTTATCAAAATACTTATGCTGTAGCTGTTCCGAAAAAGATTGCTCAGGAATATGGCTTGAAGACCATTTCGGACTTGAAAAAAGTGGAAGGACAGCTGAAGGCAGGCTTTACACTTGAGTTTAATGACCGTGAGGATGGAAATAAGGGCTTGCAATCAATGTATGGTCTCAATCTCAATGTAGCGACTATGGAACCAGCTCTTCGCTATCAGGCTATTCAGTCAGGCGATATTCAAATTACGGATGCCTATTCGACTGATGCGGAATTGGAGCGTTATGATTTGCAGGTCTTGGAAGATGACAAGCAACTCTTCCCACCTTATCAAGGGGCTCCACTCATGAAAGAAGCTCTTCTCAAGAAACATCCAGAGTTGGAAACAGTTCTCAATAAATTGGCTGGTAAAATTACTGAAAGCCAGATGAGCCAGCTTAACTACCAAGTCAGTGTTGAAGGCAAGTCAGCAGGACAAGTAGCCAAGGAGTTTCTCCAAGAACAAGGCTTGTTGAAGAAATAGCTTGAAAAGCTAAACTCAACTTGGTTAAACGATTATATAGAAGAAAGCTCAGACAATGTCGTCTGGGCTTTTTTGATTTTAGGGTTATTGAATGTCACTTAAAATGGAAAGAAAGAGAAAATTTTCAGGAATTTCTAAAATTTATCTGTAAATACACTTGGCTATTCATAAAATAGGTGTATAATGTGTTGTGAACTACTTAACAAATAAGGATTTTCAACTCATGTCGACTAAGGTTAGAAATCTTGTGTATAGACAGTTCATTATCTAATAGAGCGTTGCGTCCGAAAGTCTATCCAGACACGGCTCTTTAAAAACAAAAGGAGAAATGATGCATACTTATTTGCAAAAGAAAATTGAAAATATCAAAACAACTCTAGGTGAAATGTCAGGTGGTTACCGTCGTATGGTTGCGGCTATGACTGATTTAGGATTTTCAGGAACTATGAAGGCTATTTGGAATGACCTCTTTGCCAATCGTAGCTTTGCCCAGTGGCTGTATTTGCTGGTTTTAGGAAGTTTTCCTCTCTGGCTGGAATTGATTTATGAACACCGTATTGTTGACTGGATTGGGATGATTTGTAGCTTGACAGGGATTATTTGCGTTATCTCTGTATCGGAAGGTCGAGCAAGTAATTATCTTTTTGGCTTGATTAACTCTGTTATTTACCTTATTTTGGCACTACAGAAAGGCTTCTATGGTGAGGTTTTAACAACTCTCTATTTTACAATTATGCAGCCAATTGGTCTCTTGGTTTGGATTTATCAAGCCCAGTTTAAGAAAGAAAAGCAGGAGTTTGTTGCACGTAAGCTGGATGGCAAGGGTTGGACCAAGTATCTTTCCATTAGTGTTCTTTGGTGGTTGGCCTTTGGTTTTATTTATCAGTCTATTGGTGCCAATCGTCCCTATCGTGATTCAATCACAGATGCGACCAATGGGGTAGGGCAAATACTCATGACAGCTGTTTACCGTGAACAATGGATATTCTGGGCAGCTACCAATGTCTTTTCTATCTATCTCTGGTGGGGAGAAAGCCTGCAAATTCAAGGGAAATATCTAATTTATCTCATTAACAGTCTAGTTGGATGGTACCAGTGGAGTAAGGCAGCTAAGCAGAATACGGACTTACCTAACTAGGAAAAGATATTTGAAAGTGCTGTTTTGAGATTTCGATTAAAACAGATAGACTTGATAATCAAGGATTGGATATGATGAAAAAGAGGATCAGTAGGTCCTCTTTTATTGTCGAAAAAATAAAAACTCAGTAGCCTGGGCATAAGGCGACTGAGCTCTAGTCTGTATTTAGTCTTTAGAAATGAGAAGGTCTAGATAAAACTGGACAACTTCCTGATTTGTGAAGTCTTGACCTTTTTTGAGCCACCAGGTCAATGTTTCGATAAAGTTGGTTACAACTAAGTGTTGGAGATAAGAAGCAGGCAGACTTGGGTGTGCTTCTTTCAAATCATCAACCAGCATGGGGTAGACGTGGTGTTCCAACTCTCTCTGGAGTTGGCGGAGGAAGTAGTCATTCTTGGAGAATAGTAAACTGGTGATATGGTCTTGATTTTTCTGAAAATGCAGAAAGAGGTGGGCGAGGTAATCTTCGGTTGAAATGGCTTGCTCTCTTTCAAAAAGATGATGGAATAGGTAGCGGCAAAGCTCGTCCAGAAGCAGCTCCTTGCTCTCATAGTGACAGTAAAAAGTAGAACGTCCCACATCTGCGAGATCAATAATATCCTGAACAGTAGTGGCCTCGTAGCCCTTAGTGTTCAAAAGTTGTAGAAAAGCTTGATAGATGGCTTTTTTTGTTTTACTGGTACGGCGGTCAATGTTAGTCATATGGACACTTGAGGCAAATTGTTCAGAACTGAATAAAGCTGACCTTTTGCTTCTATCCTTTCTTTGAGTTTTAGTGGATAATGATAATGAACAAGATGTTCATAAATCTATTATAACAAAGGAAACAAGATTATGAAGACAAAACATGCAGTTTGGCTGGCTTTTTTCTTGAATCTAAGCTTTGCCATTGTTGAGTTTATCGCTGGTGGGATTTTTGGTTCCAGTGCAGTTCTCGCTGATTCGGTTCATGACTTTGGGGATGCGGTTGCTATTGGTATCTCGGCTTTTCTAGAGAGCATTTCCAATCGGAAAGAAGATAGCCATTACACCTTGGGCTACAAGCGTTTTAGCCTTTTAGGGGCTATGGTGACCGCTGTGATTCTGATGACAGGGTCTGGTATGGTGATTTTGGAAAATATGGTCAAACTCTTTCACCCACAACCTGTCAATGAAGAGGGACTTCTCTGGCTTGGAATTATTGCCATCAGTGTGAATGTCTTAGCAAGTCTGGTCATTCGTAAGGGACAAACCAAGAATGAATCCATTCTCAGCCTGCACTTTTTGGAAGATACCCTGGGTTGGGTGGCTGTCATCCTGATGGCCATTGTTCTTCGATTTACCGATTGGTATATCTTGGATCCGCTCTTGTCTCTTGCTATTTCCTTCTTTATTCTGTCAAAAGCCCTTCCACGTTTTTGGAGCACGCTCAAGATATTCCTCGATGCAGTGCCAGAAGGAGTAGATATCCAGAAGATCAAGACGGATTTAGCAGAGTTGGACCATGTCGCTAGTATCAATCAGCTTAATCTCTGGACTATGGATGGTTTGGAAAAAAATGCCATTGTCCATGTTTGTTTAAAAGAGATGGAGCATATGGAAACTTGTAAAGAATCTATTCGAATTTTCCTCAAAGATTGTAGTTTCCAAAATATTACCATTGAGGTGGATGCTGACCTAGAAAGTCACCGAGAACATAAGCGTAAGGCGTGTGACTTGGAGAGGAGTTATGAGCATCAACATTAGAAAAAACGGCCTTGATAGAGGTCGTTTTGTAATCCTAATCATTCCTTGTACTTTCTCTCAAAGTCAGTCTAGTTCCCAGCATGGTCAGGCTAGGGATTTTCCGACCGTGGAGGACTTCCTTGTTAAGAATATCCATGCCTGCTCGGCCCATTTCCTCGGTATAGACGGTGATGCTGGAGAGGGGAGGATAGACCTGCTTGGTCAGGCTAGTGTCGTTAAAGGAAATGAGGTTGACACGGTCTGGCAGATTGATTCCAGCTTCTTGGAGGGCACGGAGGGCACCGATGGCTAAACTATCACTGGCTGCGAAAAAGGCTGCTGGGAGTTGGTCTCCTAAACTCTGAATAGCCTCCTTCATCAAGTCATAGCCAGACTGGGCCGTAAAGCTTCCTTGAAAGACCAATTCATCATGATAGATTCCCTTTGTTTGACTGTAGTTTCTAAAATTTTCCAGTCGCTTATCCTCAATGATTTCTTCTTGGTCGGTTGTTTCTTCAAGGCCTGTTAGAATCCCGATGCGGTCCATCCCTTGGCTGAGAAAATAATCGACAACCTGTTTCATGGCAGTGTAAAAGTCTGTGATAATGCAGGTGTGTCCCAGCGAGAGGGTATCGCTATCTAGAAAGACAAGAGGCTTTTGGTATTCTTCAAAGGCAGAGATCTGAGCTCGACTAAACTTTCCGATGCAGAGAATTCCGATGACTTCCTCGCTCAGTGTAAAAGGATGGTCATTAAAATAGCGTAAAATATCATAGTCCAGTTCTTGGGCTCTTTTTTCTATGCCTAGGCGAATCTGGTAGTAGTAGAGGTCGTCCAGCTCCCCTTGTTCACTGACCCATTGGATAATGGCAATCTTTTGCTTGGGCTTGTGGGACTCGCCTGTCTTGAGGTGCTTAGTATAGCCCAACTCTTCAGCAACAGTTAAAATACGGTGTCTGGTTTCTTCTGTAACAGATAGGCTCTGGTCGCGGTTGAGGACACGGGATACGGTCGCGATAGAGACAGAGGCTAGCTGTGCAATGTCTTTTAAGGTAGCCATAAATCCTCCTTGATTAGGTTAGTATATCATATTTTTCTGCTTTTTACCGATAGTTTAGTAAAAGTTTAGTAAAAAGGATTGACCTTGGAAAATCCCTTGGATACAATAGAAGAAAACGATTACACGTTAAGGCGGCTTAACGGACAGTAAAAGGAGAAATCATATGACACAACATCTTACTGCTGAAGCTCTTCGCAAAGACTTTCTTGCCGTTTTTGGTCAAGAAGCAGACCAAACTTTTTTTTCACCAGGTCGTATTAATTTGATTGGTGAACACACAGATTACAACGGTGGGCACGTTTTTCCAGCTGCTATTTCCTTGGGAACTTATGGGGCTGCTCGCAAACGTGATGACCAAGTCTTGCGTTTCTACTCAGCTAACTTTGAGGACAAGGGTATTATCGAAGTGCCTCTCGCTGACCTCAAGTTTGAAAAAGAGCATAACTGGACCAATTATCCAAAAGGAGTTCTTCATTTCTTGCAAGAAGCTGGGCATGTGATTGACAAAGGGTTTGATTTTTATGTTTATGGGAATATCCCAAATGGTGCTGGTTTGTCTTCTTCAGCATCTTTGGAACTTTTGACAGGGGTTGTGGCAGAGCATCTCTTTGATTTAAAATTAGAGCGTCTCGATTTGGTTAAAATCGGAAAACAAACAGAAAATAGCTTTATCGGAGTAAATTCTGGCATTATGGACCAGTTTGCTATCGGTATGGGGGCTGACCAACGTGCTATTTACCTAGATACTAACACTTTAGAGTATGATTTGGTGCCACTTGATTTGAAGGACAATGTTGTTGTTATCATGAACACTAATAAACGCCGTGAATTGGCGGACTCTAAATACAATGAACGTCGTGCTGAGTGTGAAAAAGCAGTGGAAGAATTGCAAGCAGCTTTAGATATTCAGACCTTGGGTGAATTGGATGAGTGGGCCTTTGACCAATACAGCTATCTGATTAAAGATGAAAATCGTTTGAAACGTGCTCGCCATGCTGTGCTTGAAAACCAACGTACCCTTAAAGCGCAAGCAGCCCTTCAAGCAGGAGATTTGAAAACATTTGGTCGTTTGATGAATGCGTCACACGTTTCTCTGGAGCATGATTATGAAGTAACTGGCTTGGAATTGGATACCCTTGTTCACACAGCTTGGGCACAAGAAGGAGTTCTCGGTGCTCGTATGACAGGGGCAGGTTTTGGTGGCTGTGCCATTGCCTTGGTGCAAAAAAATACTGTTGAGGCCTTTAAGGAAGCTGTTGGCAAACACTACGAAGAAGTAGTTGGCTACACTCCAAGTTTCTATATCGCTGAAGTTGCAGGTGGCACTCGCGTCCTTGACTAGTCAAAAGGAGGCTCTATAGTGACCTTAGTAGATAAATTTGTAACACATGTTATTACTGAAAGTTCGTTTGAGGAAATGGATCGAATCTACCTGACTAATCGTGTTTTGGCACGAGTGGGAGATGGTGTTTTGGAAGTTGAGACCAATCTGGATAAATTGATTGACCTCAAGGACCAGCTGGTTGAGGAAGCCGTTCGATTAGAGACGATTGAGGATAGTCAGACTGCGCGTGAAATCCTTGGTGCTGAACTGATGGACTTGGTGACTCCTTGTCCGAGTCAGGTCAATCGGGACTTTTGGGAAACCTATGCCCACTCTCCTGAGCAAGCGATAGAGGATTTTTACCAACTCAGTCAGAAAAATGACTACATCAAACTCAAGGACATTGCTAAAAATATTGCTTATCGTGTACCATCTGATTATGGAGAACTTGAAATTACCATCAATCTCTCTAAGCCTGAAAAGGATCCTAAGGAGATTGCGGCAGCCAAGTTGGTGCAAGCTAGCAATTATCCCCAGTGTCAGCTTTGTCTAGAGAATGAGGGCTACCATGGTCGGGTAAACCATCCAGCTCGTAGCAACCACCGTATTATCCGCTTTGAAATGGCGGGTCAGGAGTGGGGCTTCCAGTATTCGCCCTATGCTTATTTTAATGAGCACTGTATTTTCTTAGATGGCCAGCATCGTCCCATGGCGATTAGCCGTCAGAGTTTTGAGCGTCTACTGGCTATTGTAGAGCAGTTTCCGGGCTATTTTGCGGGTTCAAATGCGGACTTACCAATTGTGGGGGGCTCTATTCTAACTCATGACCACTATCAGGGAGGCCGTCACATATTTCCTATGGAATTGGCTCCCTTGCAAAAGACCTTTCAATTTGCTGGTTTTGAGCAGGTTAAGGCTGGGATTGTCAAGTGGCCCATGTCAGTGTTGCGTTTGACTTCGGATTACAAAGAGGATTTGATCAACTTGGCTGACAAGATTTTGCAGGAATGGCGTCAGTATTCAGATCCTAGTGTGCAGATTTTGGCAGAAAGTAATGGAACACCACACCATACCATTACACCGATTGCCCGTAAACGCGATGGCCAGTTTGAGTTGGACTTGGTTTTACGAGATAATCAAACATCACCAGAGCATCCTGATGGCATCTATCATCCCCACAAGGATGTCCAACATATCAAGAAGGAAAATATCGGCTTGATTGAGGTCATGGGCTTGGCAATCTTGCCACCACGTCTGAAAGAAGAAGTGGAGCAAGTCGCTAGCTATCTTGTAGGAGAAGCTGATGCAGTTGCCGACTATCATCAGGAATGGGCAGACCAACTCAAAGCCCAACATCCAGATCTAGCGGATAAAGAAAAAGCTCTTGAAATCGTCAGGGACTCTGTGGGTACTATCTTTGCTCGTGTTCTTGAGGATGCAGGAGTCTACAAGCAAACGGAACAGGGACAGGCGGCCTTTATGCGCTTTGTGGAACAGGTCGGAATTTTGCCAGACTAGGTGCTTTCTCCTTGCACAGTCCTATAAAAAGTAGTATCATAGTGTCGTTTGAAATATCAGGAGGAAACGATGAAAGACTTTCATTTTGACGCTATATCTGCCTTTGAAAATTACGAAATTGAACAAATGAGAGATGGTCACGTTGTGGTAACGACAAAAGTAGTGGACTCGTCGCTCAACTACTATGGCAATGCCCATGGTGGCTATCTATTCACACTATGTGACCAAATCAGTGGTTTGGTGGTTATCTCGCTGGGGCTTGATGGGGTGACACTCCAATCCTCTATCAACTACCTTAAGGCAGGAAAACTCGACGATGTATTGACAATAAAAGGAGAATGTGTCCATCAAGGTCGCACAACTTGTGTGGTAGATGTCGATATCACCAATCAAGAAGGCAGAAACGTCTGCAAAGCAACCTTTACCATGTTTGTCACAGGCCAGCGGTCAGAAGACAGACAGGTGAGGATATAACATAAAAAAAGAGGTTCGCACCTCTTTTTTATTTCTTTTTATGATTTAATACGGCATTGAGGACAATGGCAAGTAGGCTGGCTACGACGATTCCGTTTGAGAAGAACATTTGGAAGGCTGTCGGCATGCTGACAAAGAGATTGCTGTTATTTAGACCGACACCTGCAGCGATTGAAACAGCTGCGATAAGGAAGTTGTGTTCATTGTTAGCAAAGTCAACACGGGCGAGGATTTGCATCCCTTGAATGGATACAAAACCAAACATCACCAGCATGGCACCACCGAGGACAGGGCTTGGAATGATTTGGGCAAGGGCGCCAAACTTAGGAAGCAGTCCAAGGATAACCAGGAAACCAGCTGCGTAGTAGATTGGCAGACGAGTCTTGATACCTGACAATTTAACCAACCCAACGTTTTGTGAAAATCCGGTGTAAGGGAAGGTGTTAAAGATTCCTCCGAGAAGTACGGCCAAACCTTCTGCGCGGTAACCGTTGCGTAGGCGCATGCTGTCGATTGGATCTTTTGTGATATCAGACAAGGCCAGATAAACACCAGTAGACTCAACCATAGAAACCGTTGCTATGATACACATCATGACAATAGATGAGATTTCAAAGGTTGGCATTCCAAAGTAGAGTGGAGTTGGGACATGGACAAGTGGTGCTGCTGCAACAGGAGAGAAATCAACCAAACCCATGCTGGCAGCAATGGCAGTTCCAATAACCAAACCGATCAAAATAGAGATAGACTTGATAAATCCTTTGGTAAAGATGTTAATCAAGAGGATAATCAGAACAGTGATAGCTGCAAGCAAGAGACTTTGACCAGTTGGCTCTGGAACATTATTTCCCATATTTCCAATAGCGACAGGAATCAAGGTTAAACCAATCGTAGTAATAACAGATCCTGTTACGATAGATGGGAAGAGATTGGCTACTTTTGAGAAGATGCCTGAAACAAGAACCACGTAAATCCCTGATACGATAAGGGCACCAAACATAGCACCACTACCATGGCTTTGTCCAATCATAATCAAGGGAGCGACTGATTGGAAGGCAACTCCGAGAACGACTGGGAGTCCAATACCAAAGTATTTGTTGAGTTGGAGTTGGAGGAAGGTTGCCACACCACACATGAAGATATCTGTGGAAATCAGGTAGGTCAACTGCTCAGTTGAATAGCCAAGGGCTGTCGCAATCATGATAGGAACCAGGATGGATCCTGAGTACATGGCTAGTAAGTGTTGCAAGCCAAGAACGGCTGCTTGCGAATGTTTTTCTTGAGTTTGCATTAGAGATCTGCCTCCTTAAATATGACTTGACCATTTTCAAAACGATCCAAACGAGCGAGTGATAGAACAGGGTAGCCTGCTTTTTCAAGCAGATCACGGCCATCTTGGAAGGATTTTTCAATCACAATACCGATAGCTTCGACTGTTGCTCCAGCCTGTTCGATGATTTGAATCAAGCCTTTAGCAGCTTGGCCATTAGCAAGGAAGTCGTCGATAATCAAAACCTTGTCCTCTGGTGAGAGGAATTTTCCAGCGATAGAAACGGTGCTGGTTACCTGCTTGGTAAAGGAGTAAACTTCGGCAGTTAAAATGCCTTCATTCATAGTGATGTTTTTAGCTTTTTTAGCGAAAATCATGGGAACGTTTAAGGCTTCAGCTGTAAAAATGGCTGGGGCAATACCTGACGCTTCAATGGTCACGACTTTGGTAATACCAGCAGCAGCAAATTTTTCCGCAAAAACCTTACCAATCTCTCGCATCAAGCTAAAGTCAACTTGGTGGGTTAAAAAGGAATCCACCTTGAGGATGTTGTCACCCAAGATATGCCCATCCTTGAGGATACGCTCTTCTAATAATTTCATAAGACCTCCTAAAGTCTAAAAGCCAATCCATTTGCTTGTTTCAGATTTCTACCCAGTAAAACGGATAGAAAAAAGGACCTACTTAATCTCTAAGTAAGTCCCCAAAATAGGCGTGGCAAAAACACCCATACCTCACTCTGACTTACTTATTGTTAGGTGTTCCGGCACCTTGTAGAAACGTCGTGCCAATTCACGACATAAACAAGTAAAATGATATTCAATTTTAAATAGGCTTGAGCCAATGTTTTTATTTTACACTAAATAACTTTAGAAATCAAATATTTTGTTAGTATTTTGGTTTAAAAAACGAACAAATATAATAAAAATGGGCAAAAATCAACTTATTGGCTAACATTTATACTCAATGAAAATCAAAG
>NZ_AICU01000086.1:0-87029 GCF_000257865.1 Streptococcus mitis SK575
AGGCTATTTCCAGTAGCTTCTCTAATAAGAAAAAGGCTGGAATGTTATAGTTCCAACCTCTTTTCAGTTATTATTTCCAGTTTAAAATAGCATTCAAGCCATAGTGATCACTCACTTGTGGACTCTTGTTACCATCAAATACGACATGTAAATTTTCCACCGCTAACTCTTTGGTAGTAAAGACATAATCGATTCGAAGAGGTTCAGTGTTCCCTTTCCAGCCATCAATTTCTGGTGGAACGGTATAGCTACCGCTTTTCTCTTGAGCAACTTCAAATGCGTCTTGTAAGCCTAATGGACTAGCTAAAATTTCCTGGTAGCCTTCCTGTCCAGCCGGATTGTTGAAATCTCCAGCTAGCAAAAGCGGCTTGTTCAATTCTTTCAAGACAGCCTCAAATCGTGCCCATTCTTCTTGGAAACCTTTATCCCACCAAGAAAGGTGGACACTTGCAACTGCAAGCTCCTTACCATCAACTACAGTTTCAGCCACGGCAACACGGCGAGTATGATAGTCTGTTGGATCATCCACATCTGAAACTAAAATTTCTCTGGCTTCAATAGGTGTTTTAGACAAGATAGCCACACCTTCGTGGTAGCGATCATAACCGATATGGTTATAGGCCCAAGTCCAGTAGTAATTTTTCCCTTGCTCAGACAACTTTTCAACCAAGAGTCTAACATAGTGATCTTGGTGAATAGGCTCAGCTGCTGGCAAAGGTTGATAGAGATCATTAACCTCCACCACTGGCGAAGTGATCTCCTGATTGATTTCTTGGAAACAAATCAAATCATAGTCTTTTTCAAGAATATCCTCAAGCAAAATCTGGAATTTTTCCTCAGCTTCTTTTTCCATCCAACTATGAGTATTGAGTGTTAAAAATTTCATTCTTTTCTCCCAAAAGTAAGAGGTTGGAATACAGCTTCCAACCTCAAGTATATCACAATTCTACTTTAGCAACTGCTGTTTTAGCTGCAAGAGAACCTGTTTTTTCTAATTTAACTGATTTAATTGCATCACCATTTGTGAAGACAACTACTGTTGAAGTTTCACGTCCTGCTGCACGGATAGCATCCAAGTCAGCTGTGACAAGGAGATCTCCTGCTGCAACTTTTTGTCCTTCAGCAACATGAACTGTAAATGGTTTACCTTCAAGACTTACTGTGTCCAAACCAATGTGAACCAATACTTCAAGACCTGGTTCAGTCACAATACCAAGAGCATGTTTTGTTGGGAAGATGCTTGATACAGTACCTGAAACTGGAGATACAATGTTTCCATTTGCAGGTTCTACTGCAAATCCATCACCCATCATTTTTTGAGCAAATACTGGATCTTTTACTTGTTCCAAAGCAACAACTTGACCGTCTGCTACTGAGTAAACTTCCTCAGTAAGACCTTTGAAGTGAACAGTGTTTTGTTGTGCTTCAGTCATTTGGCTTGGAAGAGTTTCAGGAATGATTTCACCTGAATCAAGGATATCTTGGATATCAGATTTCAATACGTCAGCTTTTGGTCCGTAGATAGCTTGAACCCCTTGTCCTTTCATGACAAGACCCATAGCTCCTTCTGCTTTCCATTGCTCTGCATTTCCTACTTTATCTGCATCTTTAACAGTTACACGAAGACGAGTCATACATGCGTCAACATCAACGATGTTTGCACGTCCACCAAGAAGGTTGATAATGTTTACAGCTTGAGAGCCTGCTGCAACTTTCACTTCGCTGCTAGATTCTTCTGAACCTTCAGCAGTTTCGTAGTTTCCGTTACGCCCTGGAGTTGCGTAGTTGAATTTTTGAATCATGAAGTTTGCGATAAAGTACATGATTACAGCAAAGAGAACAGTTACCCAAATGAAGTTAATGATATCCATACCGATACCAGCACTGATTGCAATAGGTGTACGAGTCAAGAACTCGATTGAACCGAATGAGTGCATACGTAGGTTTACAACGTCAGCCATAGCGAAGGCAGCACCTTGAACAAGTGAGTAAACAAGATACATAGGTGTTGCTACAAACATGAACATGTATTCGATTGGTTCAGTAACCCCTGTCAAGAATGTTGCAAGAGCTGTCGCAATCATCATACCTTTGTATTTGTGTTTCTTGTCAGCATCAACATTACGGTAGATAGCCACAACTACACCCATCAAGATACCGAATGAACCGATCATTTGTCCAACTTTGAAACGAGCTGGATGTACTGTATCTAACAAGTGTTGGTATTGACTAGCATCAGTACCTTTAAGGTTTACAAGGTCTGTTACCCATGCAAGCCAAAGTGGATCTTGACCAAATACTTGACTACCTTTAGCTGCACCAGTTAAGACATCATAAGTACCACCAAGAGCTGTGTAGTTCATTGGGATAGTCAACATGTGGTGAAGACCAAATGGCAAGAGCAAACGTTCCAATGTACCATACAAGAATGGTGCAAGGATTGGAGCAGTTTGTTGTGAGTTAGCAATCCAGATACCAAAGCTATTGATACCAGTTTGCACAAGTGGCCAGAAAGCTGAAAGTACAATTGCAGCAATTATTGAACGAAGAATAACTACAAATGGTACAAAACGTTTTCCGTTAAAGAATGAAAGTGCATCAGGAAGCTTACGGAAGTTATAGTATTTATTGTAAGCAGTTGCTCCAATAAAACCAGAAATAATCCCTACGAAGACACCCATGTTCAAGGCTGGAGCTTCAAGAACACTGATAAAGTAATCAGCAACTTTGATTGAACCACCAAAGAGAGTAGTTACCATAGCATCTGGATTTTTCAACATATCGCCTGATACACCAAAGATTGTACCAGTGATACGGTTAATCAAGATGAAGGCAAGACCAGCGGCGAAAGCACCACCAGCACGTTCTTTAGCCCAGCTTCCTCCAATAGCGAGGGCGAACAAGATATGAAGGTTAACGATAACTCCCCAACCGATTTGCTCTAGTACACCACCAGTAATAACGAGTGGTGCAAAGGTTGGGTTAATCATCACGATAGACTTACCGATTGAAATCATCAAACCAGCAGCCGGCATAACCGCGATAACCACCATCAAAGCCTTACCGAATTTTTGCCAAAATTCGAAAGACAAGACATTTTTGAATGTATCTTTCATCATTCAAATCTCCTTTATTTTTATTTAGGCAAACGTTTTACGAAAACGTTTGCACCTTTTATGATTTAATTATACCACTTTAATTTTTTTTGTAAAGGCTTTTACAAAAAAAAGTAGACTTTTTTCTAAAATTTTTGTAGCAAAAAAGGAGATCATTTAATCTCCTCATAAAAGTAACTAGTTTACCTAAATCTTCAAGAATCGGCGCATGGAAATTCCTGATCCCAGTGAACCAATGAAAATCCCAATCACAAATAATAGGGCAATCATTAGAGGAGTAAATACCTCTGGCGTGATCATAGACAGATTTTGTCCGACTAATGACTTATTGACAGATTGGTAAACCATTCGATAAACAATAAAGACCAACACTGATGGCGCAGTTGCTCCAAGTAAACCAATGAAGGCACCTTCAAGTAAGAAAGGTCCACGGATATAACTGTTCTTAGCACCAACCAAGCGCATGATTTGAATTTCACGACTGCGGGAAATAATGGTGATACGAATGGTATTTGAAATCAAGAAAACTGCAATGAAAATCAAAAGTCCTGCAATAACTAATCCCCAAACACGGATAAATGATGCTAGTTGGAATAGGCGTTCTGTATTGGCACCACCATCCTGAACCTCAGACACACCTTCAATTTTTTTAGCATCCTCGGCTACAGTTTTTACATCACTTGGCGTATTGGTATCTACTATATAAGCATCATAGAGGGGGTTGGCATCTCCTTCAAAAATTTTCCAGTTATCACCCATTGTCTCGGTTAATTTTTCATATTGTTCTTCTTTACTTGAAAAAGTAACACTCTTAACAGTAGACATCCCCTTCAAAGCATTGTATACCTTGTGGTAGTCATTATTTGTAACAGTTTGACCTTCTTTTTCAATAGTCTCGCTATTATCAGCTACATCCTTGCGAATATAAACCATCACTCGAACATTATTTTCAATATCTGTAGCTAGTTTCGCTGTATTGAAAATAACAGAAGCAAATATGGCAACCAAGGTCAAAGTAATCATGACTGAGCTGACAGCAGCCACTGTCATCCAACCATTTCGTTTCAAACTTTTTAGTGATTCAAATAAATGGCGAAAAAATCTACTAATCATCGTATCCATACTCTCCTTTTGATTCGTCACGAACGACACGGCCATTTTCAATGGCAATGACACGGTGGCGCAAGGTATTTACAATCTGGCTATTATGAGTCGCCATCAAAATAGTTGTCCCTTGTAGGTTAATCCGTTCCAAGAGATTCATAATTTCCCATGAATTATCCGGGTCCAGGTTTCCTGTTGGTTCATCGGCTATCAATACTTTGGGATTATTTACAATGGCACGTGCAATCGCAATCCGCTGTTGCTCTCCACCTGAGAGCTCATTTGGGAAAGAACGAACCTTGTGCTTCAACCCAACCAAGTCTAAAACTTCCATCACACGTTTTTTGATATTACGGCGATTTTCCCCGATTACTTCCATAGCGTAAGCAATATTTTCATAGACCGTTTTCTTTGGCAACAGTTTATAATCCTGGAAGACAACCCCAACACTACGACGTAGAAGCGGGACGTCTTTCTTTTTGATCTTAACAAGATTAAAACCAGCAACTGATAGGCTTCCTTTATCGATTTTTACTTCACGATATAGAGAACGAATGAAGGTTGACTTCCCTGCTCCTGAAGGTCCTACAATGTAAGCAAATTCTCCCGGTTGAACGCTGACCGAAACACCGCGTAGGGCAGTCGTTCCGTTGTCGTATTTTTTGACGACATCTCTCATTTCAATGATTGACATGTGAGTTCCTTTCTTTCTTAGCTGATTCGCCACTTGAGGTAGGCATCGATAAAACCATCTAGGTCTCCGTCCATAACCTTATCTACCTGAGCAACTTCAAAGCTAGTTCGATGATCTTTTACCATAGTATAAGGCGTGAAGACATAAGAACGGATTTGGCTTCCCCATGTGATTTCTTTTTTCTCACCCTTGAGGGAATCTACCTCCGCAGCTTTCTTTTCTTGCTCCATTTGATAGAGCTTAGCCTGCAACATCTTCATAGCTCGATCTCTATTTCCATACTGGGTACGATCGACCGTTGATTGGACAACAATTCCAGTTGGAATGTGGGTTAAACGTACACCTGTTGAAACCTTGTTGACGTTTTGTCCACCGGCACCACCTGAACGGAAGGTATCCATCTTGATGTCATCTTCCCGGATTTCCACTTCAATGGTATCGTCCAACTCAGGCATCACTTCTACAGATGTGAAAGAGGTATGGCGACGTTTAGCAGAGTCAAATGGTGAAATTCGCACCAAACGGTGCACACCCATTTCTGACTTGAGAAGGCCATAGGCATTAGGACCTTCAAATGATAAGGTTACTGACTTGATACCAGCCTCATCACCTGCTTGATAATCCAAGACTTCTACTTTAAAGCCTTTAGTATTACCATAACGAGTGTACATACGAAGTAACATATCTCCCCAGTCCTGAGCCTCAGTACCACCAGATCCTGGATGGATTTCCAAGATGGCATTGTTGTGGTCATAAGGTTCTGACAAGAGTAGAGTCATCTCGTAACTGGTCATCATCTTATCAAGTTCTGATAACTGCTCAACCAATTCTTCATGCACCGACTCATCTTCAGCTAAAAAGTCTAATAAAATTTCGACTTCATCCTGCAATTCTTCCATTTTGTGGAAGGTGTTGTAGGTGTTTTTTAATTCATTTAATTCTTGCGACGTTTTTTGGGCCGCGATATTATCGTTCCAAAAATCAGGTTCTGTCATCTTATTTTCCAAGATGGCAATCTCTTCCTCTAGACCTTCTAGGTCAAAGAGACCCCCTGAAAGAAGCTAATTTTTCACGATTTGCGTCAATTTTCTGACGAATTACTGAAATGTCCATAAATACTCCTTTTTTACATCATTTCATTATAGCATATTTTATCATTTCTTTCCATCTTTTGCTCTAATCTCTTATTACACGTAAAAAGAAGCCTTTCGGCTTCCCTTCTTACAAAACTTTTGCTGAAGTACGAGTAATCTCTTCTACTTGAATATTCTCTGATTCAAATTTTTCTTTCAAGGATGGTAAATCAATTGAGCCATCGATTTGAACTTCGATAATCACCTTACCATCTTTACGCGGAATATTTACTGTATGAGAGATATTCAAATTTTCTTCTGCAATCAAAGAAACAATCTTTCCGAGGACACCAACTTCATCTTCTGTAACAAAGCGCACACGAATTCCTTCTTCTCCATAACCAGCAATTTCAAGAAAGGCTTGGAAAACGTCACGGTCCGTAATAACTCCGTATACTTGATGATTATCTACGACAGGAAGAATACCAATCTTGTTTTTTAACATCAGATAAGTTGCATCCTCTAGACTCGCATAGCCTGAAACAGTGACAACATCGCGAATCATGACATCTTTTACTTTTGTCTTATTTAGAAGATAATTCATCTCATAGATAGAAAGACTGGTTGCTTTTGATGGACTAGCTTGGGCAATGGTGCCCTCAGTCACCAAACCAACCAATTGATCATTTTCGATAACAGGCAAGCGGTGCAATCCTTGCTCTCTCATTAAATCTGCTGCATGAGATACTGTTGTATCTGGACTAATATAAACTACCTTGCGGGTCATAAAATCTTTAACTGCCATGAGACTTCTCCTTTTCTATTCTTATCCCTATTATACAATCTTTTTGCAAATCTATCAAACGCTTACATTTCTTTTTCAAAATTCAGAAAAGTATGAATAAGCTAGCAAAAAGAGCTCTAAAATCGAGCTCTGTGAATGAAGGATAGGTACGCTTCATTCGATTTTGTTTCAATTATCAGAAGCTAACCTTCCAGTGCAGATGAGAATTGCTTCGTTATCTTCATCTGCCAACTAAAACAATCCACTGGATTTGATGATTGATTCGCAATCTTCATCCGCCGACTAAAAAGGTCCCCCGGACTATTAATGAAGATTACTTCGTAATCTTCATTTGCAACCTAAACTAGTCTCCCAGACTATGCGAAGATTGCTTACGCAATCTTCATCTGCCGACTAAAAAGGTCCCCCGGACCTTTTTAGCCACCTAGATATGCTTTTCTGACTTCTTCTGATGAAGCGAGTTCTTTTCCTGTTCCTGATAGGACGATTTTCCCTGTTTCCAGTACATAGCCTCGGTCAGAGATTGCAAGTGCTTTATTGGCATTTTGTTCAATCAAGAGGACAGTTGTTCCTTGCTTCTGAATATCTTGAATGATATCAAAAATTTCTTGGATAAAGATTGGAGCAAGTCCCATTGATGGTTCATCTAAAAGAAGAAGTTTTGGTGTTGACATAAGAGCGCGTCCCATGGCAAGCATTTGTTGTTCTCCCCCTGAAAGAGTAGCTGCATCTTGGTTCTTCCGTTCTTCAAGACGAGGGAAGCGTGAGAAAACCTTCTTCAAGTTAGCTTGATTTTCTTCACGGTTTTTCTTTAAGAAAGCTCCCATTTCTAGATTTTCCATAACAGTCAAGCCAGGGAAGACGTGGCGTCCTTCTGGTACTTGTGAAAGACCACCTGCCACGATTTTCTGAGCCGGCATTTTTTGGATTTCTTGACCTAAAAATTCAATCTTTCCAGAACTTGGTCGAACCAAACCAGACAAGGTACGGAGAATAGTTGTCTTACCTGCACCATTGGCACCGATAAGGGAAACAACTTCTCCTTCATTCACTTCAAAGCTTACATCACGGACTGCCTGGATCATGCCGTAATGCACAGAAAGATTATCAACTTTTAACATAGACATTAGGCTTCACCTCCTAGATAAGCTTCGATAACGCGTTTATTGGTCTTAATTTCGTCCGGAGTTCCCTGAGCAATCAAACGACCATATTCAAGTACGTAGATACGTTCTGTTACTTCCATAACCAGATTCATATCGTGTTCAATCAGCATGATTGTAATCTTAAATTCATCTTTAATACGACGAATTAACTCAGTCAATTCTGCTGTTTCCTGCGGGTTCATACCTGCTGCTGGTTCATCTAAAAAGAGAATTTTAGGTTCCGTAGCAAGGGCACGAACAATTTCCAAACGACGTTGTTGTCCGTAGGCAAGATTTTTAGCAAGCGTTTCTGCATCACCATCTAAATCAAAGATTTTCAACAATTCCAAAGCCTTAGCCTTTAATTCTTTTTCACTCTTGTAAAAAGCTGGTAAGCGCAAAAAACTAGCAAAAACATGTTGTTTGTGATGGTTGCCAAAAGCAATCAAAACATTGTCCAAAACTGTTAAATCTTTAAAGAGACGGATATTTTGGAATGTACGTCCAAGTCCCAAAGAAGCAATCTTATAAGGTGACTTTCCATTCAAAAGGTGACCATCAAGGGTTACTGTTCCCTCACTTGGTTCATAAACACCCGTCAAGAGGTTGAAAAGGGTGGTTTTCCCAGCTCCGTTTGGACCAATTAGTCCAACCAGTTCCCCTTCGTTCAATTCAAGAGTCACATCTCCAACAGCTGTTAGACCGCCAAAATGTTTGGTTAACTGTTTTACTTCAAGTAATGCCATTAGTTTTGTTCCTCCTTCTTAGATTTTTTAAAGAAACGTGATAGGCTCAATTCCCATGTTCCAAGGAGTCCACCTGGTCTGAAAATCATTACCAATACCAAGGCCAAAGCGTAAATAATCATACGCACGCTGGCAACATCTTGGAGAAGCATATTCAAAATTCCAAGGACAATAGCTGAAACGATTGCACCTGTAATGGAACCAAGTCCACCAAATACAACAATAATCAAAACATTGATTGAGTTGATGAAAGTGTAATCTTTCGGTACAACAGACCCGATAAATCCTGCCTGAAGTGACCCTGCAATACTTGCAGTAATAGCACCAAAGACAAAAGCGATAATTTTAATTTTAGTCGTATTAACCCCAACTGACTCAGCAGCAATTTCATCCTCACGAACGGAGAGGGTTGAACGACCAATTGGACTACGCAAGAAGTTCAATGTTGCAATGGTTGTGATCACGACAAAGAAGTAAACCATTTGCCAAGTTGTAAAGTTAGGAATTCCCAAGATACCTGCCGCACCATTTGTAAGACTTCCGCCATTGATGATAAAGATACGGATGATTTCAGAAACACCTAGAGTCGCCACCGCAAGGTAATCCCCCTTCAAGCGTAAAGTTGGAATTCCGACAAGCAAGGCAACTGCTCCTGAAAGTAAAGCCCCTATCAGCATGGCTCCAAAGAAGGCACCGTAGGTTGGTGATTTAGAACCAATAATAGCTGCTGCATAGGCACCAATCGCCATGAAACCAGCATGCCCAAGTGAAAATTGTCCTGAAAAACCAACGATTAAGTTGAGACCAACAGCCAGAATAATATTGATTCCGATTTGTTGTAAAATCTGTACATAGAATAGGTTGAGTACTCCGACTGAAACCAGTACACTAATCAAGCCATAGCCAGCTAACAAAAGGAGTAACCATAGAATATTAACTTTTAAATTTTCTTTCATCGCTTACACCTTCTCTTTCACATTTTTACCAAGGATACCAGCTGGGCGGACAATCAAGATCAACAACAAGATTCCATAAACAATGGCATCACGGAAGTCTGACATCCCAAAGGCTGTCGCAAAGGTTTCCAATAGACCAATCACAAAGCCACCAAGAGCCGCACCAGGAATAATCCCGATACCACCAAGTACTGCGGCAACGAAAGACTTAAGACCTGGAGTAACCCCCATCAAAGGTTCAAGAGAGTTATAATAGAGGGCAATCAGAACACCAGCTGCACCCGCAAGAGCAGAACCCAAAGCGAAGGTAAAGCTGATAGTACGGTTTACATTGATCCCCATCAATTGCGCCGCATCGCTATCTACTGATACTGCACGCATGGCTTTCCCCATCTTAGTCTTTTGGACAATGACTTGTAACAAAATCATCAAAATCAAGGAAATGGCCAAAATCATTAACTGCACGTTTGTTAGGCTAACTGGTCCCAAATCATAGCGAACTGTTTGAATCGCTTGAGGGAAGGCACGGGTATTGGCACCAACCAGATAGACCATCCCATACTCCAATAGGAAAGAAACCCCAATAGCTGTAATCAAAACAGCAATACGAGTAGAGTGACGCAAAGGTCGGTAAGCAAGAAACTCAATCACGACACCAAGAATGGCTGTCGCTAGCATGGCTACAATAAGCGCTACAAAGAAATTCATTTGGAAAGAATTGATCAAGAAATAACCGATAAAGGCTCCCATCATATAAATATCACCGTGGGCAAAGTTGATGAGCTTGATAATTCCGTAAACCATGGTATATCCTAGGGCTAACAGCGCGTATACACTACCTAGAATCAAACCATTTACTAGTTGTTGGAGCATAAGATTCACTCTTTCTATTTACAATTCCGAGGGTTGCCCCTCACTTTTTGATAGGTTCTTAAACATCGAAACAGGGAGTGAGTCCGAGGCTCATTCCCTATTTCAACATTTTTCTATTATGGTTTTACAACTTCTGCTGCTTCAACCTTACCATTGTTCATGGTCATCATGTAAGCAGTTTTGACTGTGTTGTGGTCTGCATCGAAGCTTGTTTGACCAGTTACACCTTCAAAATCTTTTGTTTTAGCAAGGTTATTCTTGATTTCACCAGAGTTTTTAGCACCTTTTGCTGCATTTGCTACAAGGTGAACTGAGTCATAAGCCAAGGCTGCAAATGTTGAAGGCTCTTCATTGTACTTAGCACGGTAAGCATCAAGGAAAGCTTTTGCTTTAGCTGAAACTTCTACAGTAGTTGAGAAGCCTGAGATAAAGTAGATGTTTGATGCTTTTTCAGCAGTTGCTTGTTGTACAAACTCTTCACCGTTGAATCCATCACCACCAACGATTGGTTTGTCAATTCCCATACCACGCGCTTGGTTTACAATTTTACCAGCTTCAGTGTAGTAACCAGGGACGATGATAGCATCAAAGTCTTTCCCTTTCATTTTTGTAAGGGCTGCTTGGAAGTCTGTGTCACCTGCTACGAAAGTTTCATCTGCAACGATTTCACCTTTGTAAGCTTCACGGAAGGCTTTGGCAATACCTTTAGCATAGTCGCTGGCATTGTCAGTGTAAAGAACAACTTTCTTAGCTTGCAATTTTTCAGAAACATAGTTTGAGATAATTTTTCCTTGGAAGCTATCTTGGAAAGTTCCGATAAAGAGGTAATCTTGACCTTTAGTCAATCCATCTTGCGTCGCACTTGGTGAAATCAATGGAACACCAGCTTTTGTAGCGTTCGCTACCGCAGCTGCAGTTGCACCAGACGTCGCAGGTCCTACGATTGCTGATACTTTAGATTGGGTTACAAGGTTAGTTGTTACTGAAGCAGCCTCTGCTGTTTCAGACTTGTTATCTTTATCAACTACTTCGATTTGTTTTCCATCGATACCACCTGCTGCATTGATTTCATCAACAGCCAATTGGGCACCTTTTTGTTCAGATGTACCGTAGGCTGCTACGGCACCAGTTTCCTCGAAGTTAAATCCAATTTTGATTGTCTTTTCCTCTACTGAGTTACCAGCAGCGTTTGACGCTCCAGACTTCACTTCTCCACAGGCTGCAAGAAGTGCTACACTTGCAAGCGCCACAAACGATAGGGCAAATTTTTTCTTCATCTTTTTTGTCTCCTTATTTCTTAAATAAATAGCATGTTAAGAATATACCGAATTATCAGAAAATTGTCAACACTTTTCTTGAACTTTTTCGATGATAACGTTTTCCTCTCGATGAAGATTGCCCACAAAGGGTGTTTCCAGCTCTTGGATATGACAAACTCTGACTTTTTTTATAAACTTTTCCTTACCCAAGCGCCCGACCAATTGCTCCACTTCTTGAGTTGGAACATAAAGCTGTAAGTAACGATGTTTCTTGGAATGATAGGTAATATCTCCATAATCCTGCAGTTTTTTGGCATCACGATTATAGTAAAGATAGATAATCAAGCCAGATCGATTGACTTTTTCAAACATGATAAATCCTCTTTCTAAGAAATCTCTCCCTATTATACCAAAAAAAGCAAACCCAGTCGAGTTTGCCTTCTATCATCATTAGTTCAATGAATTGTTGGCCATGATTTCATCAATAAAGCCATATTCAAGTGTTTCTTGGGCACTCATCCAGTTATCACGTTCTGCATCTGCATGGACTTTTTCGATTGACTGACCTGAATTTTCAGCCAAGATTTTTTCCAAGGTTTTACGAGTTTTAAGCAAATGTTCTGCAGCGATAGCCATATCGGTTTGTTGAGTACCACCACCTGTACCACCCATTGGTTGGTGAATCATATACTCTGCATTTGGAAGCATGAAACGTTTGCCTTTTGCTCCACTTGATGCGATGACCGTCCCCATAGATGCTGCCATACCCATAACGATGGTTTGGACATCAGCCTTGATAAAGTTCATGGTGTCAACGATTGCCAAGCCAGCTGAAACAGAACCACCAGGTGTATTGACATAAAGGTAAATATCTTTTGTACTATCTTGGGCATCCAAGAAAAGCAACTGGGCAATAACAGAGTTAGCCATATTGTCTTCAACTGGGCCTGTCAGCATAATGATGCGGTCTTTGAGAAGACGTGAGTAAATATCGTAAGAACGTTCTCCACGGCTTGTTTGTTCAATAACTACAGGAATCATTTATTTCTCCTTTTGAGTTTTAATTTTGTTGGTCAAATGACTGAAGATAAGACTATTATAATATCTTGGTCAAAAAAGGTCAAATTTTTGCTCTGTTTTCATCAGACAGAAACAAAAACTCAACCTCCTTTCGTGACTGGAACTTCTTTTCCAAGTCAATCTCTTTTTAATGTTATTTCGTACCGAACAAGCGATCCCCAGCATCTCCAAGACCTGGAACGATATAACCGTGTTCGTTCAAGCGTTCATCCAAGGCTGCTGTAAAGATTTCTACATCTGGATGAGCTTCTTGAAGGGCTTTTACACCTTCTGGAGCAGATACAAGGCAGACAAATTTGATATTTGATGCGCCACGTTTTTTAAGCGAGTCAACAGCCAAGATTGCTGAACCACCTGTTGCCAACATTGGGTCTACTACAAAAATTTGACGTTGGTCAATATCTTCAGGCAATTTCACCAAGTATTCAACTGGTTGAAGGGTTTCTTCATCACGGTACATACCGATGTGACCAACTTTAGCAGCTGGAACCAAGCTCAAGAGACCATCAACCATCCCGATACCCGCACGCAAGATTGGAACGATGGCCAATTTCTTACCTGCCAATTGTTTTTGAACTGTTTTTGTGATTGGTGTTTCGATTTCCACATCTTCTAGTGGAAGATCACGAAGTACTTCATACCCCATCAACATTGCAATCTCATCTACTAGCTCACGGAAAGCTTTTGTAGAAGTATCTGTACGACGCAAGATTGACAATTTGTGTTGAATCAGTGGATGATTAATAACTTCAATTTTTCCCATTTTTGGAATTCCTTCTTTCAATTTATTCTTCTTATTATACCAAAAAACGGTTTAAAAATCTTTCTAAACCATTTATTTTTGATAATTTTTACATTAAATCTGCTTCTTTAAGAGCTGCCTGTACTGTCTCAAGTGGTAGATGGGTCAATTCTGTCCCTTTTTCTTGATAAAGGTATTGGGCATAGTCATCCATTCGGTACTGGTTGATATAAACCACGCGCTTGCAACCGACCTGAAGCAATTGTTTTGTACAGTTCAGACAAGGAAAATGGGTTACATAGGCTGTAAAACCTTTTGGAACACCACGTTCTGCACCTTGAAGGATAGCATTGACCTCAGCGTGAAGGGTGCGAACACAGTGGCCTTCAATGACCAGACATTCGTGATCAATACAATGCTCGGTACCTGACACCGAACCATTGTAACCAGTGGAAATAACCTTATTATCCTTTACCAGAATCGCACCCACTTTGGCACGTTTACAAGTGGAACGATTAGCAATTAGTAATGCTTGGGCTGCAAAATACTCATCCCAGGCCAGTCTTTTTTCAGTCATCTCTTTTCTCCTTTTTCTCTATTTTTTAAAAAATGGTAATCCTAAATCCGCAATCTTTTCAGCTGGTACCTTCATGCCATCCTTGATCCACTTTAGAAGGACAGAGACGATGGCCGAGCTCCAGAAGGAATGAAGATAAGAGCTGACACCTTTTGATTTTCCATGGTATTTTTCCAGAAACTCCTGCATGGCTTGGACAAAGATTTTTTCCAGATGGTAATCTAAGGCCAGTTGAATCACTCTGGCTTCCTTTCTGGCCTCCCGGAAAAGGTGAACCCAGACCAGATAAAGGTCTGTCTTTAAATCATAACGATGCAACTGTTCCATAATATTGTGGACAGTTCGTTTAAAGACACTTTCTAAAATCTCCTCTTTGGAATTATAATTGCGATAAAAGGCTGCACGAGAAACGCCTGCACGTTTGACCAATTCAGAAATACTAATCTTGGTCAGGTCCTTTTTTTCCAAGAGTTGCAAGAGGGCTGTTTCAATGGCTTCTCTGGTTAATAAATTGGATTCTTGGTTTGATTTTCTGAGATTTTCAAGAGACTTTTCAGAGATTCTACGTTCAGACATAACATTTTCTTTCTACTTGTCACAACAGACGGATGAGGCTTTTGTTTCAAGGGCTTTCATGATATAATTGTAAAAAAAGACAGAACCTTTGTCAATGTATAACTGACAAAGATGGAGAATTTCTATGACTTGGAAGATTATTGCTGACTCTGGTTGTGATTATCGTCAGCTGGAGACACCAGCTATTGACACGACCTTTGTAAGTGTCCCCTTAACCATTCAAGTAGCTGATCAGGTCTTTGTTGATGATGCCAGTCTTGACATTGACCAAATGATGGAAACCATGTATGCAACTTCAGAAGCTTCAAAATCAGCTTGTCCAAGCCCAGATGATTATTTGCGAGCATTTGAAGGAGCCAAAAACATTTTCCTAGTAACCATCACAGGTACTCTTTCTGGCAGTCACAATAGTGCTCAACTAGCAAAGAATATTTATCTTGAAGACCATCCTGATACTAAGATTCATCTAATTGATAGTTTGTCTGCTGGTGGGGAAGTTGACTTGCTCGTAGAAAAATTAAATGACTTGATTGACCAAGGCTTATCTTTTGAAGAAGTGGTTGAAGCTATCACTGCCTATCAAGAAAAAACCAAGTTACTTTTTGTCCTAGCCAAAGTCGATAACTTGGTGAAGAACGGCCGTTTGAGCAAGCTTATCGGTACAGTCGTTGGCCTTCTCAACATTCGTATGGTCGGAGAAGCTAGTGAAACTGGAACTCTCGAATTGCTACAAAAAGCACGAGGACCAAAGAAATCAGTTCAAGCTGCCTATGATGAAATCATTAAAGCTGGATATGCTGGTGGCCGTATTGTCATGGCCCAACGCAATAACGAGAAATGTTGCCAACAGCTCTCAGAGCGAATCCGCGAAAATTTCCCACAGGCGGATATTAAAATTCTCCCAACATCTGGTCTCTGCAGTTTTTATGCAGAAGATGGTGGTTTGCTGATGGGATATGAAATTGATTAATTGCATTCTTGACAAGAGGTGACTTCATCTCTTGTTTTTTTGTGGTACAATAGAGCTATGAAACATTTTGATACTATTGTCATCGGTGGAGGTCCTGCTGGCATGATGGCTACGATTTCCAGTAGCTTTTATGGTCAGAAAACCCTCCTCATCGAAAAAAATCGGAAACTTGGAAAAAAATTAGCTGGGACTGGTGGGGGACGTTGCAATGTAACCAACAACGGAACTCTAGATGACCTACTAGCTGGAATCCCTGGGAACGGACGCTTTCTTTATAGTGTCTTCTCCCAGTTTGATAACCATGATATCATTAACTTTTTTACGGAAAATGGGGTTAAACTTAAGGTCGAGGACCACGGACGCGTCTTTCCTGCTACTGACAAGTCTCGGACAATTATAGAGGCCTTGGAAAAGAAAATCACTGAGCTAGGCGGCCAAGTTGCTACTCAAACCGAGATTGTTTCGGTTAAAAAGGTAGATGACCAATTTGTCCTTAAGTCCGTAGACCAAAGCTTCACTTGTGAGAAACTCATTGTCACAACTGGTGGGAAATCCTATCCTTCCACTGGCTCGACTGGTTTTGGCCACGAGATTGCTCGTCATTTCAAGCATACCATTACCGAGCTTGAGGCTGCTGAAAGTCCTTTGTTGACAGATTTTCCACACAAGGCCTTGCAAGGAATTTCATTGGACGATGTGACCCTAAGCTATGGTAAGCATGTTATCACTCACGATTTGCTCTTTACCCACTTTGGTTTGTCAGGCCCTGCTGCCCTGCGTATGTCCAGCTTTGTCAAGGGTGGGGAGGTTCTCTCGCTAGATGTTTTACCTCAACTTTCTGAGAAGGACTTGGCTACATTTCTAGAAGAAAATCGGGAAAAATCCTTGAAAAATGCTTTAAGAACCTTGTTGCCAGAACGCTTGGCAGAATTTTTTGCGCAAGGATATCCAGAAAAAGTCAAACAGTTGACTGAAAAGGAACGAGAACAACTTCTCCAGTCCATCAAGGAACTTAAAATTCCTGTAACTGGTAAAATGTCTCTTGCCAAATCCTTTGTTACTAAGGGTGGCGTCAGTCTCAAGGAAATCAATCCTAAAACCCTTGAAAGTAAGCTGGTACCTGGCCTCCACTTTGCTGGTGAGGTACTGGATATCAACGCCCACACGGGTGGTTTTAACATCACTTCTGCCCTCTGCACTGGCTGGGTGGCTGGATCAAATCCAAACTAAATCTAAATTATTCAATGGCTAAATCAGCCCCAAAAGAAAGGAAGTCCTTTGGAACATATTATCTTGTTAAGGGGAGTTACTCCTAATGGAAAAAATGCTGTCCCTAAAATGTCTTATCTAGTAGATATCTTGACAGAAGCTGGTTTTCAACACGTTCGAACCTATATTCAAAGTGGGAATATCATTCTTGAAAGTGACTTAGATATAGAAAAAATACGAGAACGTGTTCATACTCTAATAAATGAAAATATTGGTGCTGACTTAAAAATGGTAATCAAGAACAAAAGTGATTTTAAAAAAATTGTCCAAGAAAACCCTTTTGGAGAACACTATCTTTATGACCGTGTACACGTGATTTTTTATCAAGAAGCTATTCAAAGTCTCCCTTTAGAAAAATTGAAAATTGATTACGGTGAAGAAGAAATTTGTATCGGTAACCATTGTCTTTACCTCTATCTCCCTAGAACTGCAAAACAAAAGAAACTCCATACCAACTATCTTGAAAAGCTTTTTAATGTAGATTTGACCATGCGAAAACTAAATGTAGTAGAAAAATTATTAAGCAAGTAGTGCTTGAATTTAGTAAAAATCGGAAGAATACTCCTCCGATTTTATTTTGTCTGAGTTTGGACATAGTGCGCAATCACATCTGATGTGTACTGGGCTGTTCCAGTTCCAAATTTGTCAATATTTTCCTTAAACTCTGGATTATAGACATAGCCTTTTCCAATATGACCAAAGACCTCGATAGAGCAGTCAAATCCATAAGTACGTATGGCTTGCAAGAGTTTAGCAGCTTCTTCTTGGTTTTCTGTTGCTGTTGCAGGTAAACCAGCTTGAATATTTTGTGACAAGGCTCGAAAAACCTGGTTGAAGGCAGCCGTAACTTCGTCTTCGTGACCTTTTTGGCGCTCGATCGCTTGGTCCATGACTTCTTGTCCATATTTCTCTACCGCCTCTTGATGGTATTTTTGATGGTCTTGGTAGTTAAATCCAGCAAATTTCTCTTGAATGCTCATTTCTCTTTCTCCTTTTTGTTCTTGAATGGTTTTTTGCAAGGTTGAAATCAAGGTATCCAGATGTTCCCTTTCTCGAGTCAAATAGTCCAACTGCCTGATCAGATGGGGCAATAAATCTGTCCTTTCTTCCTTTAATAGCTCTGCTATTTTTTCTAAAGAAAAACCTAGATATTTGTAGTAAAGAATAACCTGAAGGCGTTCCAAATCCTCCTGACTGTAGGTTCGATAGCCGTTTTCCGACTTTAAAGGAACCAAAAGTCCTATCTTATCGTAGTGGTGCAGGGTCTTGACAGAGACACCTGAAAGCTGCGCAGCTTCTTTTATATGGTACATGATTTCCTCCTTACATTGATAGTATACCCTCTCCCCTTAGGTCAGAGTCAAGCGATTTTGCGAAATTTTTTACTTTTTTACTTTATCATAACATGAAAATGGTTTTCTTGACAGACCTTAGAAAACATGATAGGATAGTCAAGTCTATCAATCAAAAGAAACGCTCATTTTGAGTACTTATGAGGCTATTTGCCAAGGGCAGTAGCTTTTTCTTTTGTAATACTAATTTTAGGAGTTTAACTATGTCTGAAAAATCTCAATGGGGTTCTAAACTGGGCTTTATTCTAGCATCTGCTGGTTCAGCCATCGGACTTGGTGCCGTTTGGAAATTCCCCTATATGACTGCTGCTAACGGTGGAGGTGGCTTTTTACTAGTCTTTCTCATCTCCACTATTCTAATCGGTTTTCCCCTTTTGCTAGCTGAGTTTGCCCTCGGCCGAAGTGCCGGTGTTTCAGCTATCAAAACCTTTGGAAAACTAGGCAAGAATAGCAAGTACAACTTTATCGGTTGGATTGGTGCCTTTGCCCTCTTTATCCTCTTATCTTTCTACAGTGTTATTGGAGGATGGATTTTAGTCTATCTAGGCATTGAGTTTGGAAAATTGTTCCAACTTGGTGGAACGGGTGATTATGCTCAGTTATTTACTTCCATCATTTCAAATCCAGCCATTGCGCTTGGAGCTCAAGCAGCCTTTATATTATTAAATATCTTTATTGTATCACGTGGGGTTCAAAAAGGGATTGAAAGAGCATCTAAAGTTATGATGCCTCTGCTCTTTATCATCTTTGTTGTCATCATCGGGCGCTCTCTCAGTTTGCCAAATGCCATGGAAGGGGTTCTTTACTTCCTAAAACCAGACTTTTCAAAACTAACCAGTTCTGGTCTCCTCTATGCTCTGGGACAATCTTTCTTTGCCCTCTCACTAGGGGTTACAGCCATGTTGACCTATGCTTCTTACTTGGACAAGAAAACCAATCTGGTTCAATCAGGGATTTCCATCGTTGCCATGAATATCTCGGTATCCATCATGGCAGGTCTAGCCATTTTCCCAGCCATGTCAGCCTTCAATATCCAGTCTGAAGGGGGACCGAGCCTGCTCTTTATCGTCTTGCCTCAACTCTTTGACAAGATGCCTTTTGGAACCATTTTCTACATCCTCTTCCTCTTGCTCTTCCTCTTTGCGACAGTCACTTCTTCCGTTGTTATGCTGGAAATCAATGTGGGTAATATCACCAATCAGGACAACAGTAATCGTGCTAAATGGAGTGCTATTTTAGGAATCTTGACCTTTGTCTTTGGAATTCCTTCAGCCCTATCTTACGGTGTCATGGCGGATGTTCACATTTTTGGGAAGACATTCTTTGACGCTATGGACTTCTTGGTTTCCAATCTTCTCATGCCATTTGGAGCTCTCTGCCTTTCACTTTTTACAGGCTATATCTTTAAAAAGGCTCTTGCAATGGAGGAACTCCATCTTGATGAAACCGCATGGAAACAAGGACTGTTCCAAGTTTGGCTATTCCTTCTTCGTTTCGTCATTCCAATCATCATCATCGTGGTCTTTATCGCCCAATTTATGTAATCAAAAAGGACTTGAGTATGAACTCAGGCCCTTTCTTTTTTATGGATGACTAACAATCAATTCCAAACCTTGCCCTTCTAAAGTCCAAGTTTCAACATCACTTGGTAGGATAAAGTGGCTACCTTTTTGGATTAGATAGTTTTTTCCGTCAACAGTCAGTTGACCTTGACCAGCTAAGACACTGAATAAGCTGTAGTCAGCTGTCTTTTCGAAGTCAACTTTTCCAGTGATTTCCCACTTGTAAACTGCAAAAAAATCATTGGATACAAGGAGAGTGGAACGCAAATCATCTGCTTTAACAGTTACAGGACGGCTATTTGCAGGTTCACCAATGTTCAAGACATCAATGGATTTTTCAAGGTGAAGTTCACGCAAGTTACCATTATCATCCTTACGGTCAAAGTCATAGACACGGTAGGTTGTGTCACTAGATTGTTGTGTTTCAAGGATTAAAATACCTGCACCGATAGCATGCATGGTGCCACTTGGCACATAGAAGAAATCTCCAGCCTTAACAGGCACTTTTGTCAACAAAGCATCCCAATTCTTGCCCTCAATTTGCTGACGAAGTTCATCTTTTGACTTGGCATTGTGACCGTAGATAATCTCTGAACCTTCATCCGCAGCGATGATGTACCAGCATTCTGTTTTTCCGAGTTCGCCTTCATGCTCTAATCCATAAGCATCATCTGGGTGAACTTGGACGCTGAGCCAGTCGTTGGCATCCAGAATCTTGGTCAACAGTGGAAATACAGGTTCTGGACGACTACCAAACAATTCACGGTGTTCTGCATATAAAGTAGCTAGATCTGTTCCCTCGTAGCGACCATTGGCAACTTTAGAGACGCCATTTGGATGGGCTGAGATGGCCCAGTATTCTCCGATTTTTTCACTTGGAATGTCGTAGCCAAACTCATCACGTAGCTTGCTTCCACCCCAGATTTTTTCTTGCATAACTGATTGTAAAAATAATGGTTCTGACATGTCGATCTCCTGTCTGATTTTTCTCAACTCATTATAGCAAAAAGCTCCATCTAATTGAACTCTTTTTCACATATTATAAAGTAGGGAGAAGATTTTATAAAAATAGTGAACAAATGTGCTCTACTCAATGCTTGCACCATTGCTGGCAATGACATTCTTGTACCAATAGAAAGACTTTTTCTTGCTCCGTTTGAGAGTCCCATTTCCTGCATTATCTCGATCTACATAGATAAAGCCATAGCGCTTATTCATTTCGCCTGTTCCAGCTGAAACCAGATCGATACAGCCCCAAGTCGTATAACCAAGCAAGTCAACTCCATCTTGGTAAATGGCATCTCGCATGGCCTTGATATGAGCCTCTAAGTAAGCAATCCGATAGTCATCTGCTACATAACCATTCTCATCCGGTGTATCCATAGCGCCGAGTCCATTTTCTACGATGAACATTGGCTTTTGGTAACGATCCCAGATGGCATTGAGGGTGATACGAAGCCCAAGCGGGTCAATCTGCCACCCCCATTCTGAGGATTCTAGATAGGGATTTTTGAGGGAGGCAAAGACATTTCCAGCGGTCAGATTTCTCACTTCTGGATCCCCTGAGGCCACTCGACTTGCATAGTAAGAGAAGGAAACAAAGTCAACAGTATTGTTCTTCAACAAGTCCAGATCTTCTGTGGTCATTTCTATCTTGATTCCCTTATGTTCCCACTGTTTCTTGGCGTAGCTTGGGTATTCCCCACGCGCTTGAACATCAATGAAGAAGTAACTCTTGCGATCTTCCTCCATAGCAGCCCAGTAGTCTCTCGGATGGGCTGTGTTGGGATAGTATTGCCCTGCTGCCAACATACATCCCACCTTGTTTTCTGGGTCAATTTCGTGGGCAAGCTTTGTTGCAAGAGCTGAAGCTACTAGCTCATGGTGGGCAGCCTGATATTTAACCTGTTCTTGATTTTCTCCTTCTTCAAAATAGAGCCCAGCTCCCATAAAGGGGGCATGGAGAATTATATTGATTTCGTTAAAGGTAAGCCAATATTTGACCAAACCCTTATAGCGGGTAAAGAGTGTGCGACAAAGTTTTTCATAGAAGTCTAACATCCGACGATTGCGCCAACCACCGTACTCTGTAATCAAGTGCATAGGACAGTCGAAATGAGTAATGGTAACCAGAGGTTGGATACCATACTTGTGACATTCCTTAAACAAATCCTCATAAAAGGCTAGACCAGCTTCATTTGGCTCAGTTTCGTCGCCCTTAGGAAAAATCCGAGTCCAAGCAATGGATAGACGATAAGTCTTAAAGCCCATTTCCGCAAAAAGAGCAATATCTTCCTTGTAATGATGGTACATATCAATGGCTTCTTTTGCTGGGTAAAAATAGCCCTCCTCAAACGAAAACATCTTTTTCTGACCTGTGATAATGGCTTCACGGTCTGGACCGATGGGGACGACATCCACATTCGCCAATTCACGACCGTCTAAATTATAAGCACCTTCACATTGATTAGCTGCCGTAGCACCACCCCAGAGGAAACCCTCTGGAAATTGCAGTCTTTCTGTCATCACTTTACCTCACTTTATTTGCTAGTTCTATTATACTAAAAAGGAGATAAAAAGTTTGAAACTATCTGGGTAATGATGGGGCTGAGCTTGCTAATATATACGAAAAAAGAAGACTGAAATTAGTCTTCTTTTTAAATCAAAGCTGTAATAGCCGTCACAAGGCCAAAAACGATACCTGGAGCATTGGCAGCAGCAAGGGGAATATCTCTTTCTTTCTTGAAAAGACCGTAGTAAACCCAGAGACTACAGTTGATGGCAGCAACCAAGGGCTGGATGAAATTTCCTTTTTGACCAGCCAGATTGTTCATAATTTGTGGGAAGTAAGACACATACATCATAACAGACATGAAGGTCGCTACCCAACCCAAAACTTTCATTTGTTTTTCGGACATTTTCAAAACCTCTTTTATTCTTTTTATTTTATAATATGATGTAAAAACAAGCAAGAGTTTGAGAATTTTGTTATAAAAATGTAAACTATCACAATCTTGTGATAAGAAAGAAGATTGAAGTTATAAAAAAGTATATATAATCAGAATAATGCATATTACTATATATTGAAAAATCTTGATACTGGGTGTTTTATTGCTGAAATATTTACTTTATTTTCTGATAAAACTGACTTTTAAGCCAGAATTAATATTTTCCTAAATCTACAACTTGTTGATATCTACTTTCATCATCAATATGATGGGCAATTTCTAACATCATAACAGGAAGAGAAAATAGTAGTTCATGTACCATGAAGGCATTTTCTTTATCTAGGGTTGCGGTCACTTCATCAGCCAATAACAGATTTTTTCTACGAAGAAGAAAACGTGCCAATTCAATCCGCACCCTTTGTCCCCCAGAAATATTCTCCCCGTTATTCTTGATAATAAAATCCAGCCCACCCGTCAATTCAAAATCTAGTTTGACTTGTTTCAAAACAGCAAGCAACTCTTCCTCAGAAAATTCTTGTCCTAAGGTCAAATTATAACGCACTGTATCGTTAAAGAGAAATGGATGTTGGCTAATAATTCCTATACTGGATACAAAACTTGATGTACATTCATTAACAGTTGTAACGCCGATAATTTCTCCCTCATCTGCTATTTCTTCTCCAGTAATGAGTCGAAACAAGGTTGACTTACCACAACCACTCGGTCCTTTGATTAAAACTTTCTGACCTGCTTGAACATCCAAATTTAGATGAGTAAAAAGTTGTCTGTCACCATAGGATTTACTTAAATTTTTAATGTGCAGAGCATTCAATTCTTGCGCATCTTTTTTATCTATCTGTTTTTCATCTCCAATTTCCAATACTCCAAAAATCTTATCTGCTGTCGTTTTTGCCCCTTGTATATCTACAGCATCATACATAATAGTCTGAATAGGGCTCACTAGCTGACCTGCTGCGATATACATAGCAACAAGACTTGCCACTGACACTTTCTGCCCAGCCATAGCAAAGTAAAAACCTAAAACAAGTGGTAAAACTTGGCTTAAAAAGACCATGAAACCGTTGCAAAAGAAAATTATATTATGGGTAAAGCAAAATTTTTGAATGGCTAGTTGATAATTTCGATTAATCTTCCAAAATCTGTTCTGATTTTCAGAAATTGCTTGGTTCATGAATAGAGTGTGTGCTCCTCGGATACTATCAGATACTTGATTATGCACTTCTACTCTGCCTTGTGCCATCTCATCACCAGTATATTTGAGTCTTTTATTCATCAAGAACTGAGGAATAGGACGTAAAATAGTGAAAAAGACAAAAATACTACCTAACAACAAATTTTGCGAAATAATATAAATCGCTGTTAGTAATGCTACAAAGCTCCAGCAAATGATATTGATGTATTTTTCTAAGTAATTATCCCCCAAATACTCCATATCTTGTGTGAGCATAGTGATTTTTTCATCTTCGCTAAAATCTTTTTTTGTCATCAGCTTGTCAAATAAATCTGCCCTCATATTCATCTGAATTTCACGCCGAAAAACATTATGTGTATGATTACAAAAGAGCATTAAGCTATACAAGACAAAGTATACTGTAAAGCCAAAAACAGCAAACTGTATGATTTTAGAATAAGTCAGTTCCCCTTGATTTAAGGACAAGGCTTGGGATACAACTAGGGGTTGAGCAAGAGCCAAACCTCCATTTGCCAGTGCACCGATGATAGTATAAAACTTCGTTTTCTTATCCAGATAGTGAAATATTTTATTCATAATGCCCTCCTAGAAAAAGAGAGAGGCTAGCACTCCTCTCCGTTTTTATTATATAAACTTAACAAATATTACAATTATTGCTTGCAACTTCAGGTTTTTTTACAACCTTTTTGTTTTTCTTGATAGACATTTTTGCTTACCCCTCTCTAGTCCACATCTAAAATATCTTCATAGCATCCGGAAATAGCATAAAGTGCTAGATTTTTACGAATTTTCTCTTGCATATTCTTACAAATCACAGAAGAGCTTAATTCCGTAATATGCTTGGCCATTGGACAAAAGCCTGATTTACAAATCAAAACAAAGGGACATGTTTTACAATCTTCTCTAACAGATAAAAACCATCCTTTCATATGAATCTTGTTTTATACTGTTATATTTTTATTATAAGATTTTAGAAAAATGCTGTCAATTGTTTATATGCAATTTCTTTATATAAAAAGACCGGATTGCTCCGATCTGTTCAGTCTTTTTCTTCGCGTACATAATTCCAAATCGCTATAGCTAAAGATAACAAACTTAGTAAGCAAATCATCTGTATAATTAGCTTTGTAGGTTGACGCAGTAAGCCAAACTGAGTCAGTATTACAAAGAGAGAAGAACCAAAAATCATTACTTGGAAAAAAATTGTTGTCAAACTAAATTTTGTTTTCATATCTTTTCCTTTCTAATTTCTACAACCTGATCCATTCGTTCATATACACTACTATCATGAGTTGCAATAATAATCATACGTTTTTCATTCCGTAATCCAAGAATAAGGTCAATAATTTCACGACTATTCCTACTATCTAAAGATGCTGTTGGTTCATCTGCTAAGATTATTGGGGAATCTTTCAACATTATTTTAGCAATTGCGACACGCTGCGCTTCACCACCTGAAAGAGTAAAAATCTTACGTTTTAAATCTAATTGTAAATGAACATGCTCCAAGGCTTCTTTCATAAGAGTTTCTTGTTCTTTTTTACTTTCTTTTCTCCCAATAAATGCAAGTTCTAAATTATCTTTAATACTCTTGTTCTCAATTAAACCATAATTTTGAAATAAGTAGCTTACATAATCCTTAAAATAGATTTTTTCCTTAATTTGTTTTAAATCCTTACCATCAACTTCTACTGAGCCACTTTGGACAGTTTCTAATTTACCTATAATATTTAAAAGAGTTGTTTTGCCTGCTCCAGACTCACCTATCAAAGCATAGGTCTGACCTTCATGAAATTGATAATTAAAGTCTTTAAAAATAACATAATCATCAAATTGTTTACAAATATCTTTCAATTCAATCATACTAACCTCCTTTTAGATATAAAATATTAGCCTTTTTATCTTGTCTCAGTTGAAGAAGAAAAATTCCTGTAAATAATAGCAATGAGAGCAAAGGAATAGAAATTACAAACAAATTGAAACCTAATATTACTGACAATAAAGTACAAAAAATATAGCTACTAGATAAAATTGAAAAATAAACATGATGAATTTCAAAAAGTGACTTACCTGCTAATCTCTCAATGAAATAAGTTTTGCGCCCTTGATAGAGGTAAAGAGTGTTCAGTAATACCATCAATAAAATGGAACTTACAAAACTAATAATCATCGCAAAAAATAATATAAATCTATCTGTCTCTACTTTTTGAATTCTATTTTCAAATGAATACATGCCATTTGAAAAACTACCAATACTAGCTGTTAACTTATATTTAGAAATCAATTCTTTCACTACCTCGGGTTTATCAAAAATATAATGTGCCAAAGAGAATTGGCGAATTGTTCTATTTTCATAAGCAGAACCAAACACAGTAATAATTGGTTCATGAACAAAAGCATTTTGATTCACTAAGTAATTAACCGAAGTGAAGATAGGGTAAACAAATAGATTTTCACCGCCTTGATAAGTGGCTATCTCAATTTTCTCATTAGGATCTTTCTTTTTTACAGGAGCATCGTCTGGAGCAAAGCCTTTTTGTTCATATCGCAACCAAGCCTTATGTAATTCTGAAAAGTTTGATTCTTGATTCTTTGGTATTAACACGAGACGATCAAAATCTCCCATCTGTTCAAAGAATGCTTGAGCTTCCATACTCAACTGAATTCCACTTTTTTCAACAAAACGTCGATTCACACGAATTTCATTTGATACCATATCTGGGGTAGGATAATAAGAATTAGCTGAAGAACTCTTTTGAAAAGCAATTTTATCTAGATTTGTATCTATATAAAGGAGATTTGTTTTTTGACTAAGTTCTGAATAAAAAGCTACTTCTGCTTCTCTATCTTTATTTGACTCCCCAGTATATAATTCATTAGTAGCAAAATAATTAGAATGCTTACTCCATTCGTCTCGTCCTACTTGTAATGTTGACAATTGTTGATTTAAGTTAACAACACCATAAACGCTATACATCACGATTAAAAGAGATAGTAACTGCGTCAAAATAACCAAAATGAACACAAGATGCAAAGGTGCCCTACCTTTTATGGATAGATTAAGAGCTTGCTTTTGTAAAATATGGTAAAAAATATTTGATAAAAAGAAATTTAAAAAAAGTAAAAGAAATAACCAAGAAAGCAAAGGATAAAATACTAGACTTAACGACAAAATGTTTACAGTTCTAGTAGAAAATAAGAATAAAACTGTCGCTAAATAAACTATACTTGCTATCAATATTAAGAAAATACTATCTTTGCTAATATTTCTCAAAGCAATTTGATATTTCCCTCTACCTGACAATCGTTCTATACTTACAGAACGCAGTTTGGCTATGTAGTCAGCTAGTGTCAGAATCCCAAAAGCAATTATCAAAACTAATGTAAAAGTAATCGATTGAGGATAAGTCAAAAATACCTTTAACAAGGTCAAACCAGAACTTGATTGTTCAACAATAGCTTGATGTCCTTTTTGGTTTAAAGCTTGTGCTAGCTCCTGTGCACTTAAGTTTCCTCTTACAATCAAATATAAAGTATCATCAGATGCATTTTGGATTAGGTTTTGATCTTGTTGTAATGGTAAATCTACAGGTAGTTCACCTCCAATTGGTATGTAGGTATTTTCTGTCTTTCCCCTAACATTATCCTTTACAGAAACAATCCTACGAGCTAAAACACTCTGTTTATCTTTTGCAATCTCTTCTAAATCCTTCTTAATGGTAGTAGTAGATTTCTCTACAGAAATCATCTTACTATATCCACCCAACATTTCACTTTTATATTGGCTAATAAAGAAAAGGCTAACAAAAGCAATTAAAACAAAGGAAAAAGTTGCAAGGCTTCGTTTTAGTATGTTATACATAGACTACTCCTTTCTACATTGTTTAAAAAGGTTGCTCTCTATCTATTCATGGAGATATTTCAATCCCAAGTTCCAGTGAAATAAGAAAATTCACTTACTACAGCTATTTAAAAAATATTTCTCCTTTCCATATCAGTCTTATTTTCTGCTGTTATATTTTTATTATAAGATTTTAAGAAAACGTTGTCAACTATTTATATGCAATTTTTTTATATATGCAATTTCTTTATATAAAAAGACCGGATTGCTCCGATCTTTCAATAGTTCATATTCTCACATTCTGTTTTAAGAATAATTAAGGTTATCTTCAAATAACTAAGCCCCTTATTTCATACGATAAAAATCAATCACTAGACCAGCAGGGCCTTTAACTAATAAGGACTCTGTTCCCCAATCCGTTTCACAAATACCGTGTAAAATCTCGACACCGATCTCTTTTAAACGTTGGTAATTCTGGTCTACATCCTCAACCTCGATATGAAGAATGATTCCTGACTGAAAATCTTCCACAGGAATCAAATGATTTTGGGACAACATCAGACAGTGACGGCCAATCGTAAACTGAGCAAAACCTTGGTCAACATAGTCTGCCTGTTTATCCAAAATACGCTCCAAGTCAGCACAGACTTGGGGAACATCTGAAACGATAATATCTAATTGATTTAAATTCATTTACTATCCTCCAGAAAAAGACCGGATTGCTCCGATCTTTTCAAGTTTCTCTCTATGAAAATCAAAGAATAAACAAGGTGGAACCAAGTTTGATGGCAAATCTTTGCTCATCAAACTACGAAAAATCCTTTGGGACTTTTTCTAGGCTCCACACTAGATTCCATCATTGAAATTTATGGTTTCAATGATGGAATCGTCGGCAGTAAGCTAATAAAGAAGTCTATAAATTTATCTTTGATTTTCTACGAGAGAAATTATTTAATTGCGCGTGATTGCAACCCTTCTTCTTCCAAGAAGAGGCGGAATGGTACGAGTTCTTCTGCTTCGTATTTTTCCTTGAAGGCTTTGATTGCTTCTTCTGAGTGAAGTTTTGGATCCAATTCAAGTACTTCTACTGGAAGTGGACGGTGTGGAGTGATGCGAGCATCGATAACAACAGTTTTACCTTCTTTGTTCAATTTAACAGCTTCTGCAACAACTGCATCGATGTCTTCGATACGGTCAACTGTAAATCCAACAGCTCCTTGAGCTTCAGCGATTTTCGCATAGTCAGCATTAGGGAAGTCACAACCAAACAAGTGTTTGTTTGTGTCTTCGTATTTGTCCTTGATGAAGGCATATTTACCATTTGAGAAGACAACGTTGATAACTGGAAGGTCGTATTGAACGTTTGTGATAACGTCTGGGTAGCACATGTTGAATGCACCGTCACCCATGATGTTCCATACTTGGCGATCTGGATTGTCTTTCTTAGCAGCGATACCACCAGGAAGGGCAATACCCATTGTCGCAAAGAGTGGAGATGTACGCCACATGTTCTTAGGTGTCATGTGAAGGTGACGAGTAGATGTTTGAGTAGTGTCACCTACGTCGATTGAATAGATAGCGTCTTGATCAGCATGTTTGTTGATTGCATTGTAAACTTGATACAATTGCAATTCACCCTCAGTTTTACCTTCGATTTTGTTCATGTAATCACGCCAGTTTTGGTTGTTCTTAACGTTTGCACGCCACCATGGAGTAGATTCAACTGGGTTCACTTTGTCAAGGATAGCTTTAGCTGATTGACCTGCGTCACCAAGGATTGAAGCGTCAAGGGCATGACGTTTACCAAGTTTGTAAGGGTCGATATCGACTTGGATGAATTTTTCAGTGTTCTTGAATGCTTCGTAAACTTCAGCAAATGGGAAGTTTGAACCAAGGAAAAGAACTGTGTCTGCTTCAAAGACCACTTCGTTGGCTGGTTTCCAACCAACACGGTAAGCAGAACCTGTCAAACCTTCATAGTTCCATTCGAAAGCTTCAAAGTTTTTACCAGTTGTGATGATTGGTGCTTTGATTTTACGTGACAATTCAGTGATCACTTCACCAGCTTTCACACCACCGTAACCAGCATAGATAACTGGACGTTCAGCATTGTTCAAGATTTCAACAGCTTTGTCGATTTCAACTTCGTTCAAAGCAGGAGCGATGAATGAACGCTCGTATGAACCTGATCCATAGTATGAGTTTTCGTCGATTTCTTGGAAACCGAAGTTTACTGGGATTTCAACAACAGCTGGACCTTTTTTAGAAACTGCAGCACGGCAAGCTTCGTCAATAACTTTTGGCAATTGCTCAGCGTAAGCTACACGTTTGTTGTATACAGCGATACCGTTGTACATTGGGTTTTGGTTCAATTCTTGGAAAGCATCCATGTTCAATTCGTTAACTGGACGTGATCCAAGGATTGCTAGGAATGGAGTGTTATCCATAGCTGCATCGTAAACACCGTTAATCAAGTGAGTCGCACCTGGACCACCTGAACCAACTGCAACCCCGATTGAGCCGCCGAATTTAGCTTGCATAACCGCTGCAAGAGCACCTGTTTCTTCGTGGCGAACTTGCAAGAAGCGGATGTCTTTGTCTTCAGCCAAAGCATCCATCAATGAGCTGAGTGTTCCTGATGGGATACCGTAGATAGTGTCTACGCCCCATGTTTTCAATACGTTAAGCATTGCTGCAGATGCAGTAATTTTCCCTTGAGTCATAATGATAACTCTCCTTCAAATATTTTTAAATCTACTAAAAAAGGTTTCATATAGTTTTTGAAAACGTTTCAGTAAATTTTTACAATACTAATTTATCACATTTATTTTGACTTTACTAAGAATCTGCTCAGAAGTTTCTATTCTCTATTGCAGTACAGTTTGAAAATGTTTTTAGCTTCTGTTTTATAATACTCAATGAAAATCAAAGAGCAAACTAGGAAGCTAGCCACAGGTTGCTCAAAGCACAGCTTTGAGGTTGCAGATAAAGCTGACGTGATTTGAAGAGATTTTCAAAGAGTATAAAAAGCGAGCAAGCCCGCTTTTAATCTATTTTACTAAAGTTTAAGAGAAGGGAACTGGTCAGAACGGATACAGAACTAAAGGCCATGGCTAGACCTGCAAGTTCTGGGTTGAGAGCCAGTCCAACACCTGAAAAGACTCCTGCTGCAATCGGAATTCCGGCGACATTGTAGATAAAGGCCCAGAAAAGATTGAGCAGAATACGATGAAAGGTTTTCTTACTCATGTCAAAGGCACGTACCACTCCTAGGAGGTTATTAGTTGTCAACACCAAATCTGCTGACTCGATGGCAATATCTGTTCCAGCACCCATAGCAATTCCCACATCTGCTACACTGAGGGCAGGGGCATCATTGATACCGTCCCCAACAAAGGCTACTTTTCCAGCCGCTTGTAGTTTATGGATTTCATGGGCTTTTTCTTCTGGCAAGACACCTGCAATGACCTCTTCGATTCCGATCTGATCCGCAATAGCACGCGCCACACCTGCATTGTCTCCTGTCAGCATGACTGTTTTAAGACCTCGTTTTTTCAACTGACTGATGGCAAGCTTAGCATTTTCCTTAGGAATATCTTGCAGAGCAAGCAAGCCTTTGATTTCATTGTCAACAGCTAAGAACACAACTGTCTTAGCTTCTTTTTCTAGTTCTTCTAGTTTTTCTTGATAAATGCTAGAAATATCCATGCCATCCAGCATTTTAGCATTTCCAAGCAGAACTTGTTTTCCATTGATTTGCCCTGAAACACCTTTTCCGTGCAAGGCTTGGAAATTTTCCACAGTGTGAAGCTCAAGTCCAGTTTCAGTCGCTCGCTTGACAATGGCCTCAGCCAGTGGGTGTTGAGAAGCTTCTTCCAAAGAAGCTGCCAATCCAAGCACTTCTACTTCGTCGCCGATGATATCTGTGACCACAGGTTTCCCTTCCGTCAAAGTCCCGGTCTTATCAAAGACGATAGTTTGAACTTTCTGGATTTCCTGTAGAACCGTTCCATTTTTGAGGAGAACTCCCATCTTGGCACTGCGACCTGTCCCCACCATAAGGGCTGTCGGTGTTGCAAGTCCCAATGCACAAGGGCAGGCAATAATTAGAACTGCTACTCCATAGAGAAGCGAAGACACAAAGCTCGCTCCAAGCACAACTACACTATCCCTGAGCAAGACGAACCAAACCCAAAAGGTCACAATCCCTAAAATGACAACTGCTGGGACAAAAATCCCTGAAATTTTATCCGTCAAGTCCTGAATCGGCGCACGACTTGTCTGAGCTTTCTTCACAAAATCCACAATCTGAGCCAAAACAGTTTCTGAACCAACTTTTTCTGCTCTAAAAACAAGTGTTCCACTATTATTGATGGTTGAACCAATGACGGTATCTCCAACTGTCTTGTCCACAGGCAGACTCTCACCTGTCACCATAGACTCATCAATACTAGAGATACCTTCTACTACGACACCATCAACCGCAATCTTTTCACCGGGACGCACTCGAATCAGGTCACCTACCTTGACTTGCTCCAAAGGGACTTGAACATAGTTATCCTCACGCAAGACTTCTGCAGTTTTAGCCTGCAAGTCAAGCAATTTCTCCACAGCTTGAGAAGTATTTTTCCGCATTTTCTCCTCAAAAACGGCTCCCATAAGAACGAAGAAGAAGATAAATGCAGCACTTTCAAAGTAAACGGGGAGGCCAGCGAAGAGGGCAACTAAGCTATAGCCATAGGCCACTAGGGTTCCCAGAGCAACCAAGGTATCCATGTTGGCATTGTGCTTTTTAAAACTAGCCCAAGCACTTTGGATATAAGGACCACCTGCTACTAGCATAATCGGTGTTGTGGCTAAAAAGGTGCCCCAACGCATGACTTGGTGACTAATTCCTCCTGTCGACATCCCAATCATGAGGATCACAAGAGGCACAGTAAAGATACTCGTAATCCAAAAACGCTGTAAAAGTGATAGAGATTTTCGAGTCTTCTCAACAACTGTATAACTTCCCTTTTGCATCTTCATACCACAAGAAAATTCATGTTGACCTAATTCTTGAGGTGTAAAACGAATGACTTTCTCCTCATCTACGCCGATTGGTTCCAAGATGCCTTCTTCTTCAAACAGAATCTCCTTGTAACAGTTTGAAGGAGTTGCTCGATGAAAGGTAATCTCAGCAGGAACTCCTTTTTGCAGTTGAATGTGGGCTGGATGGTAGCCTTTGTCTGCCGTGATACGGATTTTTTGAACACCATTTTCAAGACTTGCTTTTACAATTTCAGTCATATCATTCTCCTATTCTACAATCATCTTGCCGTGCATCATATTCATGCCACAAGAGAAACCATACTCTCCAGCCTGCTCAGGCGTGATTTCCACTATATACTCTTCCCCCATAGGCAGGTCCGCATGTACACCAAAGTCTGGAAAAACAATCTGATCCAGACAGGGTGAAGGATCCTTGCGGTCAAAAACAATGCGGGCTGGCACTGATTTCTTGAGGATAATCAACTCAGGCGTATAGCCCCCCATGACTTCCACTCGAATCTCTTGGTAGCCGTTTTTTTGCTGGGCCTTTTGTCCAGATTTTTCAGGCTTTTTGAAAAACCAAAACAAGATAAACGCGATAAGGGCAATACAAATAATGGTTACAATACTATTTAACATGACGTCTCCTTTACATACAATTACATTTTACTTCTGTCACAGCGCTTGATTTCTTCTCAGAAATCACAGCTTCCAAGTCTTCCAAGTCAGTCTGAGTAAAATCACATTCAGCAATCAAATCAGCCAACAAGTTCTTAATCCTACGAGAACAAACCTTGTCCTTGATATCTTGGACAAGTAAATCCCGACTTTGGTCCAAAGTTAAAAGGGCTGAATAGACAAAGAACTTGCCTTCTTTTTTCCTTGTCAGACACTCTTTCTCAACCAAACGAACCAAAAGAGTTTGAATGGTTGACTTGGACCAGTCGAATCGCTCCGCCAGAACCCTAATCAAATCCGTACTAGTCTGCTCTCCTTGCATCCAAATAATCTTCATGACCTGCCATTCTGCATCTGAAATCTGCATCATCACACCTCCTAAATCTACATTTGTCGATTACAGTCATTAGTATACTTCAAAAATCTACATTTGTCAACTATGAAATTAATATTTTCTTTGAAAAATTGAATTTTAATCATTTGAAAAACTATTTGCAGTCAAATCTTACTATATAAACTATAAAAATATGCTATACTAAAGAAAAAAGAAAACAACCACTAGGGGTGCGTAAAGCTGAGATTAACGACTGTTAGACCCTTTGACTCAATCTAGGTAATGCTAGCTGATGGAAGTGGAAATGATAATGGGGACTAGCAGTCTTCTATTGCCTTTCTAAAACAGACTAGCTTGTTCTTAAGAATACAAACTTCAGTTGGTTGGGAGGTTTTAGATGACTTATTTACCCGTTGCTTTGACCATTGCAGGGACTGACCCTAGTGGTGGTGCTGGCATTATGGCTGACTTAAAGTCATTCCAGGCTAGAGATGTCTATGGAATGGCCGTTGTGACCAGTCTTGTCGCTCAAAATACCAGAGGTGTTCAGCTAATCGAGCACGTTTCTCCTCAAATGTTGAAAGCTCAATTGGAGAGTGTCTTTTCGGATATCAAGCCTCAGGCTGTAAAAACTGGGATGTTGGCAACTACCGAAATCATGGAAATCATCCAACCCTATCTTAAAAAGCTGGATTGTCCCTACGTCCTTGACCCTGTTATGGTCGCAACAAGCGGTGATACCCTGATAGATACCAGTGCCAGAGACTACCTAAAAACAAAGCTACTTCCCCTTGCAAGTATTATCACACCCAATCTTCCTGAAGCAGAAGAGATTGTTGGTTTTTCAATCCATGATCCTGAAGACATGCAGCGTGCCGGACGCCTGATTTTAAAAGAATTTGGTCCTCAGTCTGTGGTCATCAAAGGTGGTCATCTCGAAGGTGGTGCCAAGGATTTCCTCTTTACCAAGGATGAGCAATTTGTCTGGGAAAGCCCACGAATTCAAACCTGTCACACCCATGGTACTGGATGTACCTTTGCTGCAGTGATTACTGCTGAACTAGCCAAGGGGAAAATCCTCTATCAAGCAGTCGATAAAGCCAAGGCCTTTATTACAAAAGCCATCCAAGACGCCCCTCAACTCGGTCATGGTTCTGGCCCAGTCAACCATACAAGCTTTAAAGATTAAAAAAACTCTCTAGTTCCCACTTTAAGGGAATTAGAGAGTTTTTATACTTCTTCAAACTACGTCAGTTTTATCTGCAATCTCAAAGTTGTGTTTTGAGCAACCTGCAGCTAGCTTCCTAGTTTGCTCTTTGATTTTCATTGAGTATTAATTAGAAAATAATGTCATCCAACTTTGTTAAAAAAGCTTGTGTTTTTGCCTCTATATCTTCTGACTGCATCAAATCACGCACTACAGCTACACCAGCTATACCCGTGCCGATAAGTTGGTCAATATTCTCTGATGTCAAGCCGCCAATGGCAACTACTGGAATAGCGACCCTTTGGCAAATTGTTTTCAAGGTTGAAATCAGGGTGATAGGCGCATTTTCCTTGGTCGTAGTCGGGAAAATGGCTCCTGTCCCCAAGTAATTCGCCCCTCCTTCTTCTGCCTCGAGGGCTCTTTTTACAGTTTTAGCAGTGACACCGAGAATTTTTTCAGGGCCCAAGACTTGTCTGGCAACCGAAACTGGTAACTCATCGTCTCCGATATGCAGACCAGCAGCATCGACTGCAAGACAGATATCCAACCGATCATCGATTATCAAGGGTACCTGATAGGCATCTGTTATTTCCTTGACTTTTTTTGCCAGTTGATAATATTGATTGGTTGTAAGATTTTTTTCTCGTAATTGGACTATGGTAACCCCTGAACGGCAAGCCATCTCAACCTTTTCAAGAAAGCTTTCCACGGAATCTTGGTAGCGATTGGTGACCAGATATAGTCTAAGTGCTTCTCTATTCATAAATATCTCCTTTGATGCCATCTAGCCAATTCTCATCTCTTTTGAGGAGCGAAAGCTGATTGAGTACTTGGTAACGAAAATCTTCCAATCCCATTTCTTGAACAGCGATTTTCTCAGCAGAGATATTGAGATAAGAGACTGCTAAGCAAGAAGCTTCAAAACCTGTCTTTCCTTGGCTGAGAAAAACAGCTGTTAAGGCTCCAACCAAGTCTCCTGTCCCTGTTATCCAGTCTAATTCTGCACAGCCATTCTCCAATACAGCAACCTGATTCTCTGAAACGATGAGGTCCTTGGGGCCTGTGACTAAGAATGACATACCAGGATAGGTCTGACACCAGTCTTTCAAGACTTGAAGCAAATCCTCAGTTTCTTGATCTTTAGCACTGGCATCGACACCAACGCCGTGGTGCTTTAAACCAACAAGACTTCGGATTTCCGACATATTTCCTTTAAGGACCGTAGGTCTATAGTCTAAAAGGTCTTTAACTAAGCTCTTACGAATGGATGAAGCTGTTACGCCAACAGCATCTACTACCATTGGGAGAGAAACTTGAGCTGCATAAGAAGCTGCCATACGAATTGCTTTTTCCTTCTCGGCTGACAAATGCCCCAAATTGATGAAGAGAGCCTGGCTTTGCTTAGTAAAATCAAGAACCTCACGGGGATCATCTGCCATGACAGGTTTGCATCCCAGAGCTAAAATCCCATTTGCCAGCATCTCACAGGAAATCTCATTGGTAATGCAGTGAATGAGGGAAGCTGTTTCCAGAGGAAAAGGATTTGTCAATTCCAGCATCAGTCTATCCTTTCAGCAAAGAAATATCCCTGCACTTTTTTAAAGAATTCCTGCTTGATTAAAAATCGAAAGGCAATAAAGGAAACCGCTGTACCAATCAAGGTTGCTCCGAAAAATCGAGGAGTATAGATAAACCAGCTGAGTTTAGCAGCCGATCCTGTAAAGAGTACCATAACAGGATAGGAAACAATAGAACCAATAATACCTGTTCCCAAAATTTCTCCCAAGGCAGAAAAGTAAAATTTTCGACCATACTTATAAAAGAGACCTGCTAGAAGGGCTCCAAAAGTCGCTCCTGTGAGAGCTAAAGGCGGAATCCCTTGAGTTGTCATACGGATAAAGGCTGTTACTGTAGCCATAGCCAAGGCATAAACAGGTCCCATCATGATTCCCGCTAGAATATTGACTACACTGGACATCGGTGCCATTCCCTCAATCCGAAAGATAGGTGTAAGGACTACATCAAGGGCAATCATCATGGATAAAATGGTTAATTTGTGAACTTGCAATTGGTGCTTTCTCATGTTTCTATTCTTCTCCTTTTTCTAAAGACTGTAAATCGCTCTTCCATGTCTGATGTTGGTAGGCCATTTCCCAAAACTTGGCTTCCATATGAACACTGATGTGGAAGGCTTCTAGCATTTTTTTCTTGTCCATCTCGTCACTTTCTCGATAGAGTTGATTGACCAGAGCCTCTTCCTCTCTGATCTGCTGCTCCAACTCATCCGTAATATAAGTTTCAATCCATTGCTGGTAGAGAGGATTGGGTGATGGTTTAAGATTAAGGGATTTGCCTATATCATGGTATAACCAAGGACAAGGTAGCAAACTTGCAAAAGCGATGGCTAGATTTGCTTCTTCAAATTGCCGATAAATATGAGAGATGTAATAGTAGCAGGTTGGAGCGATTGGATGTTGCTCCATTTCCTGATCGCTGATTTCCAATTCCTTGAAAAATTGTTGGCGGATAAATAACTCACCCTCCACTAGACTCTGAGCATTTTGTTTCAATAGTCTTTTCATCTCTTGGTTGGAAGTCTTTCCAGCCAAGAGGTGATAGGCTTCTGAGAAGGCCTTCAGATAGTAGGCATCCTGAATCAAGTAATAGCGGAAAATTGCAGGTTCTAAATTTCCCTCTTGCAACTGTAAAACAAAGGGGTGATGAAAGGAGGCCTGCCAAGCTTCCTTGGATAATTCCATCGCAATATCTGTAAATTCCATAATAACTCCTTTATAAAAATAGACTGGTTTGAAGCAATAAAAAGAAAAGCAGGTAGATTAATTTTGTTTTTTTAGGAATATAAAAAGTCCGATAGCTATTCTCCACCTGTGCATGTTCGTCATATCCATGCGCCGATAGAGCCCTCAGGTAAAGATGGCGCCACCTAAAGACTGTCATCAGAACCTTGCTGTAAATCAAGGGAGACCAAAAATGCAGTTCTTGACCGCGTAATAAGCACGCTTCCTTGAGGGACTTGATTTCTTGCTGAATGAGGGGGAAGGAATTGAATACCACAATCAAGGCGTAGGCCCAAGAGCGTGATAACCCCTTTTGGGACAAGTACAAGAGAAGCTCTTTTAGGGAAATAGAGGAAACAAAGACAAGGCCAATACAAACCGTCACAAAAGCCCTCGTTCCAAGCATGACTGCCTGCGAAGCATCCCCATGTAACTGAACTGCCCAGTAGTTGGCCAAAGATGGCAAAATGGCGAGCAGAATCATCCAAGCCAATACTTTAAATCTACGGTAATAGAGCATAAAGAGAATACAAAATGCGACTACCGAGAGATTAAGAGCAATCGAAGGAACGAAAGATGTTTCCAAGGATAAAATCAGCAAGAAGAGACTGATAATCGGTGTCTGGGTTGCTACTTTGACCATACTATCTCACCTCCCCTTGGGTATTGCTACTCTGAGATGTGAGTGGTTTGGCAATTGTCACTGCTTTCACATGACTGAGACCCTGACTAGTCATCTCAATCCAATAATCAACCACAGAGATCAAGGGATCTAAACGATGGCTAATGATCAGAAAACTTCTTCCCTGATTTCTCTCCTCCAGAATCCACTGACAAAAATAATGGCAAGCTCTATCATCCAAACCTGCAAAAGGTTCATCCAGCAAGATCACAGAAGCCTTGCTGGTCAAGATGGTCAAGAGCTGAAGAATCTTTTGCTGACCACCACTTAATTGATAGGGGCTCTTATCGAGTGCCTGCTCCAGATCAAAATACCGTAAAGCTTGGAAAATTCGCTGATTTCTTTCAGAGTCTGGACTATCTAATTGAAGCTCTTCTCGCAGACTGGCCCTGATAAACTGCTTTTCAGCTTCCTGAACAACACCCGTCAGGTCACGATACAAACTCTTTTTCTTTTTCAAGACTGTCCCCTTCCAGGTAATGCGCCCCTTATACTTTTGAAATTGAAGAATAGACCGAAAGAGGGTTGATTTCCCGACACCATTGTCACCCAAGATACAGGAAATTCCTTGGTAAAATGTAAAATCCACAATCGAAAAGAGGGGACGCTTATCTAGCTCACAAGTCGTTCGATCCATATGGAACAGTTCCGGGCTAGAAGCAACTTCCTTTGAAACAGCCTGTGTCATTTCAGAGGCAGGGATTTGATTTATTTTCCTTAGTTGTCCGTCTCTTAGCTCCACCATATGGTCGATATAGGCTTCATAATCAGATAAATCATGGTCGCACAAAACAACTGTCTTCCCATCAGAGACCAACTCTTTTAGAATCTCCAATATCTCTATCCTACTCTTGCGGTCAATGGAAGCGAAGGGCTCATCCAAGAGATAGACCCTAGGATTCATAGCAAAGAGAACAGCCAAAGCAGCCTTTTGCTTTTCTCCACCTGATAAGTGATGAATTGGACGGTGCAAGATCTTCTCGCAGCGACATTGCTGGACAACCTCTGCTATTTTAGAATCAATTTCCTGAACGGGATGCTCAATATTCTCCAAGGTAAAAATCAGCTCCTCAAACAAGTTCTCCATGGTAAATTGATGATTGGGATTTTGAAAGAGGATACCAACCGTCTGGACACGTTCGATGATAGAAAGCTGACTGACCTCGCTCCCATTTATCAGGACTTGACCGCTATAGGGAAGAGAACTGACTTGGGCGATCATTTGAAAGAGGCTAGATTTTCCTGAACCACTGCTCCCAACTAACAAAGTAAAGGCTTGCGCATGAAAAGTAAAATCAAGCGGTTCAGAGAAGATTGGGGACTGAATCGCTCGTAGTTCCAGCCCCATCTATGCCTTGCCCCCAGCTGCAAACTGATGATAAAGTTTGACAATGGCACGAACCAAGATGGTACAGAAGAAAAAGACAGAAATAAAGCGCACCACAAACAAGGAAAGGACAAAAGGAAGGGAGAAGGCGTAGTAACCTAACTTAATGTATTCATAGACAAAGCTAACAAGCGTAATCCCAATACTATTAGCAGTTAGAGAGAGCCAACTTTCATAGCGATTCTTGGTTACGATAAAACCAAGTTCACTTCCCAAACCTTGAACCAAACCAGACAAAAGGGCACCTAGACCGAATTGGCTACCATAAAGGACTTCAGCAAGCGCAGCTAGCACTTCACCAATCGTTGCACTTCCGACTCTTGGAACAAAGATTGCAGCAATAGGCGCAGCCATACACCAGAGACCAAAGAGGATTTCATTGGCAAAGGCCTGCAAGCCAAGAGGGACTAAAATCAGAGTGAGGATATCAAACAGATAGCCAGATCCTACAAAAACGCCACCAAAAAAGATAGACAAGAAAGCAAGTAAGATAACATCTTTTAACTGCCATTTTTTCAACATAAAAAACTCCTTTTTTAAAGAAAAGTGGGGCATTCAAGGAGAGCTACCGAAAGACTTACCGTCAAGCCTATCCTCTTTTGATAAACAAAAAAACTCCAATTACGAACGAGAATTAGAGTTTAGCTTACAAGATTAGACAGTTCTTTTCGACATACGAAAAAAACCTTTTCACATTTCCCTTCGCCAGTCTTAACTGTATCAGGTTCAATGGGTATTATCTCAGCCTAAAGCACCCCAAATGTCTTTATTATTTTATTACTGGACTAGTATAACAGAATTTGAAAGCCCTAGCAAGATATTTGACTAGAAAATATATTTACATATTTTGTTTGTTAATTATTTTAAAATACATAAAAGAATTAAATCTGTCCTATAATTCATAACCAATATCAAAAAAGGCTAATTCTAAATCAACTGCTTGATTCCAGCGTTGCTGAAGTTCTGTCAAATCTTCTCGCCCTTTCCCGACACGATTGAGTTCGTCAACCAAAAATTGAACCCACTCTGTAAAGAAAGGACCTCTGTGGAGATGGATCCATTCCGAATGAATATAGGCTTCAGGTAGAGCCAAATCTTCAGAACCCCAGTCTAAATAGAGACCTTCTGCAATGACCAACATGACCAAAAGATGGGCATAGTCTGATGATGAAACAGCAGAATACATTAAATCCTGAAAGGCTTTTGTTACAGGGTGCAAGGTCACTTCCAGATAGTCATTCTCAGATACTTTTAACTCTTTGAAAGCCTTTTGGAAATAACCGTCTTCATCTGCTTCAAGAAAGCCTAGTTGCTTAGCAAAACGAAGTTTGGATTCAAGCTGGTCTGCGTGGGCTACGCAAGCACCCAGCATGGATAAGAAGGCATCAAAGAAGTGATAATCTTGAATCAGGTATTCTTTTAAGACCTTATTCTCAATTGTCCCCGCAAAAAGTTCCTTAACAAAACGATGATTTATTGCAGCCTGCCAATCCTTCTGACTGCTTTTTAATAATTCTCCAACAGTCAAACCTGGCTGAAATGCATAGTCTTGTGTTTCCATATTTACTTTTCCTCTCTTTACACTAAACACCAAGAGATATCAAGCAAAATCGAAGTTTCACTTGATACTTTTAAAGAACATCGAGGGCATTTGCAGAGAGCTACCTAAATAAGCCTCTCCAGTTTATATAAACAAAAAAACTCCAATTACAATCAAGAATTAGAGTTGACTTACAAGATTAAATCGTTCATTTCGCCATACGAAAAAAACTGTTCACATTTCCCTTCGCCAGTATTAACTGTATCAGGTTCAATGGGTATCATCTCAGCCTAAAGCACCCCAAATGTCTTTATTATTTAATTACTGCACCAGTATAGCAAAAAATGAAAGCCCTAGCAAGATATTTGTTCGAAAAATATATCTATATGGTTTTTTGATACAAATTGACCTTATTTAAACTTATAAAACACAAGCAAAAACCTCCACACTTAGTGGAGGCAAGCTGGTTTATCAATACAATTTTAAGTCACGAGGGTCAACTGGGAAGGTTGGGTTGTATGGGTTGTGACGGAGTTTGAAGTGTTTGACATCTTCAATGGTCTGAGTTCCAGACAACTGCATGACTGTCTTCAATTCCGCATTCAAATGTTCAAAGACTTGGCGTACACCGACACTACCACCGAGAGCCAAGCCATAGATAACAGGGCGACCAATAGCTACCAAGTCTGCTCCTGAAGCCAAGGCTTTAAAGACGTGTTGACCACGACGAATACCTGAGTCAAAGACGATTGGTACGCGTTTGTCAACTGCTTCAGCTACTTCTTGAAGTGAGTCGAAGGCAGCTGGTCCACCGTCGATTTGGCGACCACCGTGGTTGGTTACCCAGATACCAGAGGCACCTGCAGCAAGCGAACGTTCAACGTCCTCACGGCATTGTGGTCCCTTGACATAAACAGGAAGTCCTGAGTATTCAGCGATAAATTCTACATCACGTGGAGACAAGCGTTGTTTAGCTGATTTGTAAACAAAGTCCATTGATTTTCCAGCACCTTCTGGCAGGTATTCTTCAACAATCGGCATGCCAACTGGGAAGACAAAACCATTACGCTTATCAACCTCACGATTGCCCCCTACAGTCGCATCTGCCGTCAAGACAATAGCTTTATAACCTTCAGCCTTCACACGGTCCATGATGTGGCGGTTAATGCCATCATCCTTACTAAAGTAAAATTGGAACCAGTGAGGTGTCCCTTGAAGAGCTTCCGTAATTTCTGGAAGGTCGACAGTAGAGTAAGAACTGGTTGTATAGAGAGAACCAAACTCATGAACACCACGCGCAGTCGCCACTTCACCCTGTTCATTTGCCAATTTATGAGCTGCAACAGGTGCCATAATGATTGGTGAAGACAATTTTTCGCCTGCAAATTCAATCTCTGTACTTGGATTTTCTACATTGCAAAGCGTATGCGGAACGATGAGTTTGTGGTTAAAGGCGCGAATATTCTCACGCAAAGTGAAAGTATCTTCCGCCCCACTGGCGATATAGCCAAATGCTGCTTTCGGAATAACTTGTTGCGCCATTGGCTCCAAATCATAGGTATTGATGAAATCTACATGGCCTTCTGCATTGCTTGTTTTGTATGACATAAAATGCCCTCCTTAATAAGTAAGCGTTTACTTTGTATATTACAAAAATATCTTAACTCTTTTTTCAAAACTTTTCAAATATTTTGTTTGGAAATTTCAGAAATTTTATGTCTATGATAAAAAATCCTTATAACGGCAATAAAAAATAGATATTATCCAAAGAAGATTTTAAGTGCTACAATAACTGTATTATTTCTAGATGGGAGGTTCTATTTTTGGATTGGTCCATTGTTGAACAATATCTACCACTATATCAAAAGGCATTCTTTCTGACCTTGCATATTGCAGTTTGGGGGATTCTGGGATCCTTTCTGCTCGGCTTAATCGTTAGTATCATCCGGCATTACCGCATCCCTGTTTTGGCGCAAGTAGCGACAGCCTATATTGAATTGTCACGCAATACGCCCCTTTTGATTCAACTCTTCTTTCTCTACTTCGGACTTCCTAGAGTAGGGATTGTCCTATCTTCAGAAGTCTGTGCCACTTTAGGACTGGTCTTTTTAGGAGGCTCCTATATGGCAGAATCTTTCCGAAGTGGCCTGGAAGCCGTCAGTCAAACCCAGCAGGAGATTGGATTAGCTATCGGTCTGACACCTATACAGGTCTTTCGCTATGTGGTTCTTCCGCAAGCAACAGCGGTGGCACTCCCCTCTTTTAGTGCCAATGTCATTTTCCTGATCAAGGAAACCTCTGTTTTCTCAGCAGTGGCTTTGGCCGATCTCATGTATGTCGCCAAGGACTTGATTGGGCTCTACTATGAGACAGACATTGCGCTTGCTATGTTGGTAGTTGCTTATCTGATCATGCTGCTACCCATCTCACTGGTCTTTAGCTGGATAGAAAGGAGGCTCCGCCATGCAGGATTCGGGAATCCAAGTACTCTTTCAGGGAAATAATCTCTTGAGAATCTTACAGGGATTGGGCGTTACGATTGGGATATCCATCCTGTCTGTCCTCTTATCCATGATGTTCGGAACAGTCATGGGAATCATCATGACCTCTCATTCTAGAATCATACGATTTTTAACACGATTGTATCTGGAATTTATCCGTATCATGCCCCAGCTGGTGTTGCTCTTCATCGTTTACTTTGGCTTAGCTCGAAACTTTAATATCAATATCTCAGGTGAGACTTCAGCTATTATCGTTTTTACCCTCTGGGGAACAGCTGAAATGGGAGACTTGGTACGTGGAGCCATCACTTCCCTTCCTAAGCATCAGTTTGAAACCGGACAAGCGCTTGGCTTGACCAATGTTCAACTTTACTACCACATTATCATCCCACAAGTCTTAAGAAGACTGCTACCGCAAGCCATCAACCTTGTCACTCGGATGATTAAAACGACTTCCTTGGTCGTTTTGATTGGGGTTGTTGAAGTTACCAAGGTAGGACAACAAATCATTGATAGCAATCGCCTGACTATCCCAACTGCTTCCTTTTGGATTTATGGAACCATTCTAGTCTTGTATTTCGCAGTCTGCTTCCCTATTTCCAAACTATCCACTCACTTAGAAAAACATTGGAGGAACTAAATGTCTGAAACTATCTTAGAAATCAAGGAACTCAAAAAATCCTTCGGAGACAATCCCATCCTCCAAGGACTTTCTTTAGATATTAAAAAGGGAGAAGTTGTCGTTATCCTAGGGCCATCTGGTTGTGGTAAAAGTACCCTCCTTCGTTGCCTCAATGGCTTAGAAAGTATTCAAGGTGGAAATATTCTGCTAGATGGTCAGTCTATCGTTGAAAATAAAAAAGACTTTCACCTAGTTCGCCAAAAGATTGGCATGGTCTTTCAAAGTTATGAACTCTTTCCCCATCTGGATGTCTTACAAAACCTCATCCTAGGCCCTATCAAGGCTCAGGGAAGAGACAAGAAGGAAGTAACAGAAGAAGCTCTGCAACTACTGGAACGTGTCGGATTGTTGGATAAACAACATAGCTTTGCGCGTCAATTATCTGGTGGACAAAAGCAACGGGTTGCAATTGTCCGTGCCCTCCTCATGCATCCAGAAATTATCCTCTTTGACGAAGTGACTGCTTCGCTAGATCCAGAAATGGTACGTGAGGTGCTAGAACTCATCAATGACTTGGCTCAAGAAGGTCGCACCATGATTTTAGTAACTCATGAAATGCAGTTTGCCCAAGCCATTGCAGACCGCATTATCTTCCTAGACCAAGGGAAAATCGCTGAAGAAGGAACGGCTCAAGCCTTCTTTACCAATCCGCAAACCAAACGAGCTCAGGAATTTTTAAACGTCTTTGACTTTAGCCAATTTGGCTCATATCTATAAAGGAGATTTTTATGAAACTACTCAAACCACTCTTAACTGTTTTGGCACTTGCCTTTGCCCTCATCTTTGTTACAGCTTGTAGCTCAGGTGGAAATGCTGGTTCATCATCTGGAAAAACCACTGCCAAGGCTCGCACTATCGATGAAATCAAAAAAAGCGGTGAGCTACGAATCGCCGTATTTGGAGACAAGAAACCATTTGGTTATGTTGACAATGACGGTTCTTATCAAGGTTACGACATCGAGTTGGGAAACCAGCTGGCCCAAGACCTAGGTGTCAAGGTTAAATACGTTTCAGTCGATGCTGCCAACCGTGCTGAATACTTGATTTCAAACAAGGTGGATATTACCCTTGCCAACTTTACAGTAACTGACGAACGCAAGAAACAAGTTGATTTTGCCCTTCCATATATGAAAGTTTCTCTGGGTGTCGTATCACCTAAGACTGGTCTCATTACAGACGTCAAACAACTTGAAGGTAAAACCTTGATTGTCACAAAAGGAACGACGGCTGAGACTTATTTTGAAAAAAATCATCCAGAAATCAAACTTCAAAAATACGACCAATACAGCGACTCTTACCAAGCCCTTCTTGACGGACGTGGAGATGCCTTTTCAACTGACAATACGGAAGTCCTAGCTTGGGCGCTTGAAAACAAAGGATTTGAAGTAGGAATTACTTCCCTCGGTAATCCAGATACCATTGCAGCGGCAGTTCAAAAAGGGAACCAAGAATTGCTAGACTTCCTCAATAAAGATATTGAAAAATTAGGTAAGGAAAACTTCTTCCACAAGGCCTATGAAAAAACACTCCACCCAACCTACGGTGACGCTGCTAAAGCAGATGACCTAGTTGTTGAAGGTGGAAAAGTCGACTAATACTCATGAAATCACAAAAAGAAATCAGGTAAGCCTAGTGACTACCTGATTTTCTATGTCTTAAGCATTTTGCCAATTTTCTTGGTCTTCTTTAAAGCGTTTTAGAAGATCGAGTCCTTCTGGTGTGATATAGCCTTCTTCTTGGGCTAGATGGATAAGCTCACTATAGTTTGAAAGTGTTACCAATTTCACGCCAGCATCCGCAAAGTTCTTATCTGCTTTTGGCAATTGGTAGCTGAAAATCGCTACTACTCCAAGCACATCTGCTCCTTCGCGTTTAGCGGCTGCTACGGCCTCGAGAACAGAACCACCAGTTGAAATGAGGTCTTCAACCACTACCATTTTTTGACCCTGAGCTACACGGCCTTCAATTTGATTACCAGCTCCATGGTCTTTTGGTTTGCTACGGATGTAGGCAAATGGTAAATTCATCTTATCAGCAATGATGGCTCCGTGAGGAATCCCTGCTGTCGCAGTTCCTGCAATCACCTCAACCTCAGGAAAGGCTTCTTTGATAGCATCCACAAAACCATTTTCAATGAGAGTACGAGTTTCTGGATAGGCTAATGTCACACGATTATCAGTATAAATCGGCGACTTGATACCAGATGCCCAAGTGAAAGGCTCCTCTGGTTTGAGGTAAACGGCTTGGATTTTCAAGAGGTGGCTAGCGATATCTTTAGCAAGTGTCATGGTATTCTCCTTTTATTTTTCTAATCTAGTTCTTTAATTCCAGTCCTGTGTCCATTCATCCTTGATGGCATGATAAGCTGCAACAGGATTTTCAGCTTGGGTAATGGGACGTCCCACCACGATATAGTCACTACCGATTTGATAGGCATCCGCTGGCGTCATCACGCGTTTTTGGTCTCCAACTGCAGCACCTGTAGGACGAATGCCCGGTGTCAGACAGATAAACTCTAGATTGGTAGCCTGTTTGATGACTTGCACTTCCTGAGCCGAGCAAACGACACCGTCCAAACCCGCTTCAGCTGTCTTCTTGGCATAATGAATCACAGACTCTTGCAGGCTGGTTTGGATATTTTGAAAGTTCTGCATCTGAGCTTCTGAGGTTGATGTCAGCTGCGTTACAGCGATCAATTTGGCTTGACTTCCAAGACCTTCACGCGCAGCCTTCATCATCTCTACACCTCCAGCAGCATGAACATTGGTCATATCCACACCAAGCTGAGACAGGACCTTCATAGCTGATTTGACTGTATTGGGAATGTCATGCAACTTGAGATCCAAAAAGACACTGTGACCCAAATCTTTCAAGTAAGACACAATCTCAGGCCCCGTTGCGTAATAAAGCTCCATCCCTACCTTTAGATAAAGGCTTTCTTCTGCTGGAAAAAGAGCTAAGAATTCCTTGACCGCCTCAAAACTAGGAAAATCAAGAGCAATGACTGGACGATGTTCTCGCATAGGTTTCTCCTTTTACCTTTGCTAGTGAGAGAGTCTGGCCACAAGAAGCCACGAAAAAAGGAACCTGCCAACAGCAAGGTTCCACGAAAAATGGGTAGTCTCCACCCTTTCACCGTCTAACCTTAGCTGCCTCTCTGGACTGCTTTAAAGGTTTTTTACTATTCTATTATTTCTACTAGCACTTGTCAAGTAAAAACATGGCAACTAAAGAGAGCTATAGAAGAAAAGCTAAACCTAGCGACGCGATGAGCGCTGGGTCGTTTGGTTTCGATTGCTCTGTTCCTCTTGTTTTTTCTGTTCTTCTTCTAAACGTTTACGTTCTTCTTCCTGCTTTTTCTCAGCTTCCTTAGCCTCTTGTTTGGCTTTTTCCTCAGCCTCCATAATTAATTTATCCGCCACTGTGTAACTGTAAATTCCAGCTTCCATATCGACCACACTTGGTTCTGACAATTGAGGCTTAATCTTGCTGTAATAAGGCAGTTTCTTACTCATTTCAGAAAGGGGAACCAAGACTTCGTCTGAATCATTCATAGTCAATCGAATTAAATCTGATGTTACCTTGCTTGGGGCTAGTTCCACCTTTTCAATAGCCGCCTTAAGTTCTGGGCTAATTTGAGCAAGTTCTGAGACAAAAGCCTTGATTTGTTCGCTGTCATTAAAGAGAACTGATAAATAAGTTTCTGGTAAACTGACCAGGCTCACAGAACTGGTCTCAAGCTGACCACTGGAAAGAATAGGATAATGGTTTTCACCAGAAATATAGTAGGCCACAATATCATATTCCTTAACCTTGATAGTGAACTTAGTTGGAAATTGATAAACAAGCTGAGCTGATTCAACCCAATAGTTAGACTTGATCCGCTCTTCATATTTTGCCTTGTCTAGCAAAAGGTTAATCGTATAATCCGAATCCTGAATGCCTGAAGCCTGTCGGATATCATCAGCCGTAGTTTGCACCGTTCCCTCAACACGGATATCCTTCATGGTCGCATAAGGACTGAGTAAGTAAGCAGAGATAATCAATAAAAGCAGACTTGGAAATAAAATCGTTAGAGCTCGCAAGATATGGAGGCCAGGAATCTTTGCTTTGGCTGGTTTTTCTTTTATAGCCTTTTTATCCTGGTCCTCGTCCTCTTTAGATCCTGATTCTTCTATCTCTTTTTCCTCTTTGTCACCCTCTGAGGATTCTACTTTTTCCTCAGACTCTTCCTTAGCTGCTTCTGAGTCTTCATGGTCTGTTTCACTCTCCTGGTCCTCTGATTTCTCAGATTCTTCTCCCATTTGAGCTTGTCTTTCCTTTTCCTTCTCCTCAGCTAGGGCCACCTCTTCTTCAGCCTTCTTTTTTAGATATTCTTGGTTCCGTTTCTGCCATTCTGATAACTCTTTAAATTCTTCGAGGATTTCTTTGCCCTCATTTTTCTTATCTTTTGACATTTACTTTCCTTATGATAAATCTTTTTTCAACAATTGATAAAAATCTGCTAGAGATTTCAATTCCTTTGAAGCCTTCATCTTAGCTTGGTAGTCTTCCTTGTGACTTAGTAAGTGAGAAAGCTTCTCTTCTAAACTGTCCAAGGTCAAATCGCTTTCTTGAAGCTCTTCTGCATAGCCTTTCTTAACAAAGTAGGCTGCGTTCTCAATCTGGTCTCCACGACTAGCTTCACGACCAAGCGGCACAATAACATGTAATTTTGCCATGGCCAAGAGCTCAAAAATCGTATTGGCACCACCCCGTGTCACAACAATATCAGCCAATTCCATTAAGGGTTGATAGAGACTGGTCACATAGTCAACACGAAAAAGATTTTGGCTCAACTCGTTCAGGCTAGAATCTCCAGTTAGATTGATAATATTGTAGCGCTCTGTCAGATCTTTCTTATGGTCTGTTACCAATTGGTTAAAGACACGAGCACCTGCTGAACCACCTACAAACAGTATAGTTGGTAATTGGGGATTAAAATGGGTTTGAATATCCACCAATTCATCGGGTTCTGGATTTTTTTGATCTGAAACCTTGGTCACTGCTCCCACATGCTCGACCTTAGACAAACTTGAAGCTTGCTCAAAGGTTGAATACATCTTAGTAGCAAATTTATAGGCAATTTTATTTGCCAAGCCCATAGACAGGTCAGATTCGTGAATAAAGACTGGCACTCCTGACACACGCGCAGCGATAACAGGCGGCACTGAGACAAAGCCTCCCTTTGAAAAAAGGGCCTGTGGACGAATTCGTAACATGATAAAGAGCGATTGGACGATTCCCCAGCCAACTTTGAAGACGTCCAGCATATTTTGCCAAGAGAAATAGCGACGCAATTTCCCAGTCGCAATGGAGTGGAAGGTGACATCCAAGCCTGACTTGAGGATTTCTTGGTGTTCAATACCACGTTTATCTCCGATATAGTGGACTTCCCAACCATCTTCGATGAACTTGGGCATTAACAAAAGATTGAGGGTCACGTGTCCAACCGTCCCCCCACCTGTAAAGACAATTTTTTTCATATTATTCTTTTAACTCCGCTACTGTGTCGATAAAGAGGTCGCCACGTACTTCAAAGTTAGCATACATATCCCAGCTGGCATTGGCAGGACTAAGAAGAACCACGTCTCCTTGAATCGCAAGCTCGTAGGCCTTGCGGGTCGCATCAGCAATATCAGTCGCATCCACATAAGCCACACCAGCCTTATCTGCTGCCCGTTTGACACGTTCTGCAGACTGACCGAGGATGACCATCTTCTTGAGTCCAGTAATGTCTGGAACCAATTCGTCGAACTCATTACCACGGTCTAAACCACCTGCAATCAAGATGACCTTGCTGTTGTCAAATCCTGACAAGGCTTTTTGGGTAGCCAAGATATTGGTTGATTTACTATCATTATAGAATTTGACACCCTTGATTTCATCCACAAATTGGAGACGGTGTTTGACACCACCAAAGGCTGAAAGAGTTTCTTTGATGGTTTTGTTATCCACACCACGAAGCTTGGCTACAGCAATCGTCGCAAGAGCATTTTCCACATTGTGGCTACCTGGAACTCCGATTTCGCTAGCTGCCATGACCACTTCTCCACGGAAGTAGAGCTGACCATCTTCCAAATAAGCTCCATCAACCTTTTCAAGTGTTGAGAATGGTACAACGGTAGCTTGTGTTTTAGTGGCCAATTCTTTTGCTAAGTCTTGGTTAAAGTTCAAGACAAGGAAATCAGCCGCTGTCATCTTGTTCTGGATATTCCACTTGGCTGCTACATATTCCTCAAAAGAACCATGATAATCGATATGAGTTGGCATGAGGTTGGTAATAACCGCAATCTCAGGATGGAATTCTTGAACGCCCATCAATTGGAAAGAAGAAAGTTCCATAACAAGCGTGTCCTTATCTGACGCAGTTTGGGCCACTTGACTAGCTGGATAGCCGATATTTCCTGATAAAAGGCCATGTTGACCAGCAGCAGTCAAAACGTCCCCAATCATAGTCGTTGTGGTTGTTTTTCCATTTGAACCTGTGATACCGATAATTGGCGCTTCTGAAATCAAGTAAGCCAATTCCACCTCAGTCAAGACTGGAATTCCCTTTGCCAAAGCCTTTTCAATCATGGGATTGCTGTATGGAATACCTGGATTTTTCACCATGAGGGCGAACTCTTCATCCAAGAGTTCCAAAGGATGACCGCCTGTGATAACCTTGATCCCTTCTTCCAGCAAACTTTGCGCAGCTGGATTGTCCTCGAATGGTTTCCCGTCATTTACTGTCACAATGGCACCTAGCTTATCCAACAAACGAGCTGCAGATTCACCAGACTTGGCCAAACCTAAAACAAGGACTTTCTTATTTTTAAATTGATCTATTACTTTCATGTCTCAAACTCCATTTCTACTCCTACTATTTTACCATTTTTATGGAAATAATTCTAAACGAAAATGCTCAGATTCAGCATTCTAACAAGCAAAAAGAGAGCCGAAACTCTCTTTTATCTTCTTTTACTTTTATGGACCGACATGAGGGTAATATCTCGCAAGCTAAAGTATGCTAGGAAGAGCATGGCGATTGCGATAAAAAATTCTGTCGGTAGCTGAAAGATTTGCAGAACTGACAACATCAGCAAAATCAAAAGTGCTACAAAAGCAAAGACGACAAGGACGATATTGACTGTCCCTTTAATGCTTTCTGGTGTCGCAAATACATAGAGTAGTAATAAGAGGAGTCCTATGATTAAATAAACCATCTTTATCTCTTTCTAGCTCTTATTCAGCTGATTTTTTCTTCTTGTTAGCTTTCTCACGCTCTGCCTTGTTAAGGATTTGTTTACGCAAACGGATAGACTCAGGCGTCACTTCCATGTACTCATCGTCATTCAAGAACTCAAGAGACTCTTCAAGTGTCAAGATACGAGGCGTCTTAATAACAGCTGTTTGGTCCTTAGTAGCTGAACGGACGTTGGTCATTTGTTTCGCCTTAGTGATGTTAACTGTCAAGTCATTTTCACGAGAGTTTTCACCGATAATCATTCCTTCATAAACCTCAGTACCTGGGTTGACAAAGATTGTTCCACGTTCTTCAATAGACATGATTGAGTAAGTTGTAGCCTTACCAGCATCGATAGAAACAAGGGCACCACGGTGACGTCCACCAATTTCCCCTGGAATCAATGGCAAGTATTGGTCGAAGGTATGGTTCATGATACCATAACCACGAGTCATTGACAAGAACTCAGTTGAGTATCCAATCAAACCACGCGCTGGAACAAGGAAGACCAAACGAGTTTGACCATTACCAGTTGAAATCATATCCAACATTTCACCCTTACGTTCAGAAAGGCTTTGGATAACAGACCCTTGGTATTCTTCTGGAGTGTCGATTTGAACACGTTCAAACGGCTCACATTTAACACCGTCGATTTCTTTTACGATAACCTCTGGACGAGATACTTGAAGTTCATATCCCTCACGACGCATTGTTTCGATAAGGATTGACAAGTGCAATTCTCCACGACCTGAAACTGTCCATTTATCTGGTGAATCAGTTGGGTCAACACGAAGGGAAACGTCTGTTTGCAATTCTGCCTGCAAACGTTCTTCTACCTTACGAGAAGTTACCCATTTACCTTCTTTACCAGCAAATGGTGAGTTGTTAACCAAGAAAGTCATTTGAAGAGTTGGCTCATCGATGTGTAGGATTGGAAGAGCTTCTACTGCATCTGTCGGAGTAATAGTTTCACCGACAAAGATATCTTCCATACCTGAAACGGCAATCAAGTCACCTGCTTTTGCTTCTTGGATTTCACGACGTTCCAAACCAAAGAAACCGAAGAGTTTAGTAACACGGAAGTTTTTAGTTGTGCCATCTAGTTTAGAAAGGGTAACTTGGTCCCCAACCTTAACAGTACCACGGAAGACACGACCGATACCGATACGTCCAACGAAATCATTGTAGTCCAAAAGTGACACTTGGAACTGCAAAGGCTCATCTGAGTTATCTACTGGAGCTGGGATATGGTCGATAATTGTGTCAAAGATTGGTGCCATAGTCGCTTCTTGGTCAGCTGGATCATCTGACAATGAAGAAGTTCCGTTGATCGCTGAAGCATACACCACTGGGAAATCAAGTTGGTCATCATCTGCACCAAGCTCGATGAAGAGTTCCAATACTTCGTCCACTACTTCTGCTGGACGAGCTGATGGTTTGTCAATTTTGTTAACAACCACAATTGGGACAAGGTCTTGTTCCAAAGCTTTTTTCAATACGAAACGAGTTTGTGGCATTGTTCCTTCGTAGGCATCTACGACCAAGACAACACCGTCAACCATTTTCATGATACGCTCAACTTCTCCACCGAAGTCCGCGTGTCCTGGTGTGTCCATGATATTGATACGAGTTCCGTTGTAGGCAACGGCTGTATTTTTAGCAAGGATGGTAATTCCACGCTCTTTTTCGATATCGTTTGAGTCCATAGCACGCTCTGCCAATTCAGTACGTGCATCAAGCGTTTCTGATTGTTTCAATAATTCGTCAACGAGGGTTGTTTTCCCGTGGTCAACGTGGGCGATAATCGCAATGTTACGGATATCTTCTCTTAATTTTGTCATGATTTCCTCTATAATATTCAAAATTTATTTTCTAACTGAACGATTATACCATAATTTCAGGTAAATAACATAACTCAAGCAAGTGTAAATGTTTTCACTCTGCTTTTCTTTTCACGTCAAGCCTTTTCAAAGCAGGCGACTTATGATAAGATAGGCACAGTATGCGTTTAGATAATTTATTAGCCCAAGAAAAAGTTAGCCGAAAGGCTATGAAGCAAGCCTTACTCAAAGGGGACATTCTCGTCGATGGTTGCCCAGCCCGCTCCCTAGCCCAAAATATCGATACAGGACTACAGGAACTCCTTTTTCAGGAACAAATCATTCAAGGCTATGAGCACACCTATCTTATGCTTCATAAGCCTGCTGGTGTCGTTACAGCCAACAAAGACAAGGAACTTCCAACCGTCATGGACTTGCTTCCGCCTGACATCCAGTCTGACAAGCTCTATGCTGTCGGCCGACTGGACCGAGATACGACGGGTCTCCTCCTCTTGACCGACAACGGTCCCTTGGGCTTTCAGCTCCTCCATCCCCAATATCATGTCGATAAAACTTATCGAGTTGAGGTCAATGGACTTCTAACACCTGACCATATCCAAGCCTTTCAAAAAGGAATTGTCTTTTTAGATGGCACTATCTGTAAACCTGCAAGACTAGAGATTCTATCTGCAAGTCCTTCCCTCAGTCAAGCCTCCATCACCATTTCAGAAGGAAAATTTCATCAGGTCAAGAAAATGTTCCTATCAGTTGGTGTCAAGGTGACATCCCTCAAACGCACCCATTTTGGACCTTGGAGCTTGGATGAGAATCTTCAAGCAGGAGACTATCGTCCCCTAAACTCAGAAGAATTGGCAAGCATTCGTGACTTTCTCAGAAAAAGTGGTTAAAAAATGAGCTCGGAAACATCCAAGCTCGTTTTCTTATTTCTCAACTTTAACTTTCCCTTTCCAAGAATCCAAACCATAAGAAAGGATATAAATCTCAGAAAAACCTTGTTTTTTCAAGTAAAGGGCCGCATTTGTCACACGTTGCGCACGTTGATTTTCGTAAAGAAGGACAGGTTTATCTTTACGAAGGGCTGCAAGACTAGTCTTCAACTGACTTGAAGGAATATTGCGAGCACCAAGGATATGTTTTCTGTGGAATTCTGCTGGATCGCGCAAATCAATCAATTGACCCGTACGAATCAAGGCTTCAAACTCCTCATTGTCTACAATTTTAGCCGCACGGCGAATACGAAGATAGTTAAAGCCCATCCATGCCAACATTGCTAGTATAAGTGCCCACAAAATCCAAGTAACCATTAGTTCTTTTCTCCATTTTTCTCAATATAATCCAATTCTAGCTTGTGCTCCCTGCGAAGAACTGCTTCTGCTTCTAGATAGTCTAATTTGTCCATCAACCCTGCATCGTAAATCCGAGAGAGTTCCAACTTCATCAGTTCAATATCATATAAGCGTTTTCCCATATAAACAATAATACCAAATCGTTTGAGGAATTGCTGCACATCATAGAATGTTTTCATAAGACTCATTCTAGCAAAATTTTGTCTTTTTTTCAAGAAGAGACCCACACAATGCTCCTGATTTTCCTATCTTCTTTGGCGATTCTGACGCAAGTGTGGTACAATAAAAACATGAGAATTCAACAATTACATTATATTATCAAAATCGTCGAAACCGGCTCCATGAATGAGGCAGCTAAGCAACTCTTTATCACTCAACCGAGTCTTTCCAACGCTGTGAGAGATTTGGAAAATGAAATGGGCATTGAAATCTTTATCCGCAATCCCAAGGGTATTACCTTGACCCGTGATGGGATGGAGTTCCTCTCTTATGCCCGTCAGGTTGTCGAGCAGACCCAGCTTCTGGAGGAACGCTATAAAAATCCTGTCGCCCACCGCGAACTCTTTAGCGTTTCGTCTCAACACTATGCCTTTGTGGTCAATGCCTTTGTTTCTCTGCTCAAGAAAAGTGATATGGAGAAATACGAGCTCTTCCTTCGTGAAACTCGGACTTGGGAGATTATTGACGACGTCAAGAACTTCCGTAGTGAGGTCGGTGTCCTATTTTTGAACAGCTACAACCGTGATGTTTTAACAAAAATGCTGGATGACAACCACCTCCTGGCACACCATCTCTTCACAGCGCAACCACATATCTTTGTCAGCAAGACCAACCCTCTGGCAAAGAAAGACAAGGTGAAACTATCTGATTTGGAAAACTTCCCTTACCTCAGCTATGACCAGGGGACGCACAATTCCTTCTACTTCTCAGAAGAGATTCTTTCTCAAGAGCACCACAAGAAATCCATTGTGGTTAGTGACCGTGCCACCCTCTTTAATCTCTTGATTGGTCTGGACGGATACACAATCGCAACAGGGATTTTGAACAGCAACCTCAACGGAGACAATATCGTTTCTATCCCACTGGACATTGATGACCCCATTGAGTTGGTCTATATCCAGCATGAGAAAACCAGCCTATCCAAGATGGGTGAACGCTTTATCGACTATCTCCTAGAAGAAGTCCAGTTTGATAGTTGAGAGTCACTCTAAATCGAATAACCTAAAAACCTCAAGAACTAGCTTTCAACCCTAGTTCTTGAGGTTTTTTATCTAATAGTAAATCATAAGGATTTTATAAAATCTTATTTTTTAAACAAAAATATAGCAAGGATTAAAACAAGAACGAGTCCAGCTCCTGCAACAATGGCAAACACTGGAATGTTTCCGAATAGTTTTTGTTCTGGCTTTATCTCCTCACTACTGTCTTGAGTTGATTCTGGCACTGTATCTCCTTGTTTCGCTACTTCTTGCTCTGATTTTTTCTCTATTTTCTTAGGACCATAATTTGGATTTACAAAAGTTGCGAGCATGGTGGGCTTAGAATAGTCTTCCTCTCCTTCTTTGACTAACCATGACGCATTATATAAATTCCGTCCTTCCAATACCAGCCCAAAATCAATTCGCTCACCAGGAAGCAAAACTGCTCCTAAACCTACACTAAAAAAGAAAGCTTCTCCGTCATTTTTCTCTTTTAAGACAATAAATCCGTTCTCACTCACTTTTTTTAGTCGAGATAATTTTCCTTTAATATCTCCATCTTTAAAGGTTCCAGTGTAGTTTCCATCTTCTCCTAAAATGAGTGATGAAGCTCTACCAGGTTTAGTACCATTATTAGGTTCTTTATTAATCCAAGTACCCACTAATTCGGATGGGAGAGGAATTTCATCACCAATTTTAGCATCAACAAGGGGCTTGGGCATAGGGGGATTAGGATCCATATTATCTCCAACAATCGGGAGATTTAGAGAAGTATATTCAATAGTTGAGGTATCTATTTTTGTTTTAGAATCAAGATTTAACTCGCTTAGATCACCTTCTCCTGCTCTAAATTCACCTTTTTTAATTAAACTTGCCTCCTTATTTTCTTTAGAAAGTTGGAACAATCTATATGACATAATCCCTGGAGCACTTTCGAACACCATAATACTACCATCTGTGTAGGTATCAATAACTGTCCCCATTCTAAGACTTGTATCCCAAAATCTATCAAATAATGGAGTGGGAGTATTACCATTCATATAATATACTTCAAACAGTTCCCATTTTTCACCATTGGTCAAACCGATTAATAATTCATCCGTCCCATTTTTGTCAATATCCTTCAAAGCGTAACCAAGTCTATTAATATTATTTTCAAATAGATGTTTACTCTCCCACTTCTCAGTGATTTGTGGCAATAGTTGGTTGTTGTCAGTACTGTCAGCTTGGGCTGAATTCACTAGTGAAAACAAACCACAAAGTAAACCCAGACAGGTCATCATGTTTATAATTTTCTTCATATTATTTCTAATTTTAATTTCACTTATATAAATCAATAAATATTATTTTGATGGTAATGATTATGCGTATGGTAATGATTTTCTTGAACATGTAAATTTCTCAAGTAATCAACTGCTTCTTCTGTATTTCTACGGATTCCATCTAACTGCTGTAATTGCAAAGTTTGAACATAATTGTTATATCTTAATGCTTGAAGCATTTTCTTAGTATCAATATATTGTTCCCTTTGTAACTGTAGCATTTCTTTCTGATAGTTCAACTGTAATTCTTTATATTTTGTTTCATCATATAAATTTACAAGTTCCTTCATATTATCAGCTTTGAAATTTTCTAAAGCTCCGATAAAAAATTCTATAGCTTCTATGAAATAGTAATCTTTGGGATACCATCCACTACCAAAAGCCACTAGAGCTCCTGCAGCTTCTTGCATCTCTATTTCACACTGCTGTTGCTCTTGCTTAATTTCTTGTTCATGTCTAATCTGTCTATCATAATCAGACTGTCTCATGCCTGAATTTTTAATGAGTTGTTTATTATCATCATCAATTAGCGTATTAATGAAATCAACCCATTTAGGATACCAAATTTTACCTAAAATAGAAGTTAAATAAAGCATTCCTAAGGCTATAATTGAAAAAAATATACCTTCAAATAAGTTAAAACTTATTAACCCTATTATTGCAAAAAATATTATCCTAAGAGGTGCAGCTAATAACATGACTAAAATAATCCCTGTCCATATATTTAACCATTTTTCTGTTTTTCGACGTATCTTTTTTTGAAGATAAAAAATTAAAATTGCTGTTGCTGCCAAATACATAACAAGTTCAAGAAGATTACCGTCACCAAACCAAAACATTAGTAGAAATTTAGCTAGATTTCCCAAAGCACCAAACAGAACTACATAAAATGATTGCCTCATCATTTTCTCTATTTTGTTAGATGAATTACTTTCTAATAAATTTTGTAATTGAGCTTGTATTTGCTTAGCTTTCCTTCTATCATTTTCTAACTTCATCTTATAGTTTTGCTTTTGATAAATATAATCTATACCTCTATGTAGATTATATAAATTTTCTAATAATACTGATTTTTCTTCCACTTCATTCTCCATCTTTTTTCTATTTTACTAAAAACCTGCCATTACTATCACATTCATCCCAACTACTACTGAAAGAAAGTTATTTAATGAATCTGTTTACTAGTAGTCTTATCACCTTTTATGACCATTATTGCTGCAAAAATATTTATCAAAACACAGACATAATATAGAATCGCTCCAAAACCTAAATCCGATCTTCCAACCAATTCTTTTGTTATTGAAAAATGAACAAAAATTCCAAATAAACTTACTAGAATAACTATAATAGATGTAATAATTTGAAGCACCCTTCCTTTTCCAATTACTAAAGACAATAAAAAAGTAATCACAAATGCACCATACCAAATCAAAAATAAATACCATAATGGTGCATCTAAATATTCTGAAACATGTTCACTTAATGGAGGTATAAACTGATTACCCGATGAAACAACTGGCAATAAGAAAGTAATCAATCCTACTAAACTAGCTATAGTTATTAATTTTTTAAATTTCATTCATATTCTCCCTATATACAATTTCTTACCCCAGTAACTTTTAGGGTACTGAGGTAAGCTTTTAATGTGTAGTCTATTTTACTCGGTTAAAGGTTTGATCTGGCTCTTGAAGATAAAGTTCCTTATCTTTTAACATATATTTTGTTTTTCCTAAATTTCTTCCTTTAGTGTCTGTGATTGTCAATTCTTTCTTTTGTTTATCAATTTTCACTAGTCTTTGTTCTTTGTCTCCGTCTGAATCCTCAGAGGTGACGGTCCCAGCATTTCCTTTAATCACCATGACTAAATGATCACGTTTTGTTAAAATTTCATAAGTTCCATCTAAGGGATCAGTCGTTAATTTCTTTATTCCAAAAATTAACACTAGTGCAATTACAACTAAACCTGCAATGCTCTCCTTACGTTTGGTTTCAAATAAGCTTTTTAATTTACCAATTACATTTTCCATATTGAACTCTAATTCCTTATTTTACCCACTTACCTGAGCCATCTACTTTGTAGCCATCTGGGGTACGTTCGTTGACTGCCATCTTACCATTCGATTTGAGGTAGTAGTCACCTACCCATTGGTTACGAGCATAGCTTCCTTCTGACGTTAGGTAATAGTAAGATTGGTAGCTACTATCATAAATCCACTCACTCTTGGCCATTTTACCATCTGATTTAAGGTAGTAACTTCCAGCCCAGGTATTACGTGCATAGCTACCCTCTGATGTCAAGTAATAGTATGATTTATAGTTATTGTCATAAATCCACTCGCTCTTAGCCATGTAGCCACCTGATTTGAGGTAATAACTTCCTGACCAAGCATTTTGAACAAAGTTACCTGAAGCATTTAGGTAGAAGTAAGAATTGTACTGAACATCAAAAATCCATTGATTGACTACTTTAACACCAACTTTATAGTAAGAAGAACCTGACCAACCAGTCTGACCTGAGTTAGAGCTAGTGGTTTGTTTTGGAGCTTCAGTAGCTTTGGGTGCTTCTACTTTCTTAATAGGATAGTATTCCTTATCTGATATTCTAAAAATTTCTGAACGTCCAAAATAACGTTTTCCAAAATCATCTACACTATATATATCTAAATAATAATTGCCATCCTCTACTAGAAGTAAATTAATACCCGACTGTAATCTATTCTTGCCATCAAATTTACCAAAATAATGCGATTCAGTCAAAGTTCCAGTACTCTCATTAACTATATCAAAATAGAGAGAAGTACTATCATTAACGTTGGAACTTCTTTGTAGGTCAACTAAAAGAGTAGCTGATGTAGAACCTCCCGCTGTCGGTATTAAGGTGATTTTCAAGGGATTTTGAGTATCCTTGACACTCATATCTGTTAAAGCATGAACCTCCATTGGTTTAGAAGTCATAAGACCCACTGATAACAACGAACCTGCTAATAAAGAACTAACTAATATTTTTTTATTTTTCATGATTTCAAATTCCTTTTCTCATCCTTATCCTACCCACTCACCGTTGGTATTGACTGTATAGCCATCTGGTGTAGTGGTGTTTACTGCTAAAGCTCCTGAACTATAGGCGTAGTACCATTTACCAGAAACTTTAAACCATCCTGTTGTCATAGCACCTGACTTGTCAAGATAGTACCATGAACCATTATCTTTTACCCATCCTGTAGCCATTGAGCCTGAGTTATTCAAGTAATACCATGTACCGTTATCTTTTATCCAACCTGTAGCTATTGATCCTGACTTGTTCAAGTAATACCATGTACCGTTATCTTTTACCCATCCTGTAGCCATTAAACCTGACTTGTTAAGGTAATACCATGTACCATTATCTTTTACCCATCCTGTAGCCATTGAACCTGAGTTGTTCAAGTAATACCATGAGCTACCAGTTTTGACCCAGCCAGTTTTCATCCAACCTGCGTGATCAAAGTAGTACCATTTATCCTTGATTTGTTCCCAACCGTTGGTTGTATATGAACCATCAGCATGTTTGTACCACCAACGACCAGATGATTCAATCCAGTTACCAGCTTGTGAGTCTTCTACTTTCTTGAGTTCTGTATCTGTTTTCTTCTTCGCTTGTTTCCCTGCAAGATACTCCAGATACCAATCTGATAAATTGTAGTCGTCCTTGCTTTCAGCCTTAACCAACTTATCAAACTCTTCTTTGATTTCAGCTAATTTAGCTTGTTCAGCTTTCAATTTGACTGTAACTGCGTCTAATTTATCTTGTGCCAATTTTGCAGCAAATTTTGCTTGAGTTAGTTTTGCTTCTAAATCTGCTACTTTTGCTTGCGCATCTGCAAGATTTTTGTCTGCGTTTAGATAAGCACTCAATTTTGTTGCAATTGCTTTCGCATCTGACACCAATTGGTCTTTTTCTTCATGTAGTTTCGCTTGTTCAGCTTGAAGAGCAGTCAACTTGTTTTCTTCAGCTTGCAATTTTGCTTGAACATTTGTAAGAGCAGTTTCAGCATCTTTTTGAGCAGTTTTGGCTGTAGCTAGTTCAGCTTTAGCTGTTTCAAGAGCAGTTTCTTTTTCTGCTTGGCTTCTTGAGAAGTTTTCAACAGCTGTTTCAGCAGTTTCTTTACGTTCTTGTGCATTTTTCAAAGCAAAGTTTGCCAATTGCAAGTTCTTTTCAGCAACTTCTGTTTGAAGTGGACTAGCTGTTTTGCTTGCCAATTCTTTTTCAGCTTCTGTTTTAGCTTCAAGTGCAGAAGCATATTTGCTTGAAGCAGCTGCCAATTCTGCTTTAGCGTTTTCAAGCGCAGTTTGAGCTTGGTTGTTTTGTTTTTGAGCTTCAGCTAGTTTTGCTTCAAGTTGGGCAAGGTCTTGGTTTAGGTTGATTTTGTGTTTACCATCGCTACCAAATGAGTTGACAAACCAACGTCTACCGTTAATGTTAGCAACAGTCATTGCAACACCACCACCGCTTAAGTTGTTAAAAGCGTGTCCCCAATTTGATTTGTCATCAAGGAATGAATATCTTTTAAAAGCATCTAACACAGTATATTTCAAATCAAGCATTGTTGTTGCACCATTACCACTGACAGTAGCCAAGTTTTCAGCACCATTATTTTCGGTAATGTGACCAGCAACAGATGGGTCAGTTCCACGAGCTTCATAGGCTTTTGCCATTTTCTTGCTATGTTCAAGAGTATCTTGAGCAACATAAGCTCGATATTCTTCTGGATATCCCATATTTTCTTGCAAAGCATTGATTAATTTAGCATAAAAATCACTGATTTCAACAATTTGGGCATCTGTTAAATTGTCAATATCCACTTTACGATTATCATCGTTTTGATTAAAATCAACTGTAAGAGCTTTATACATTTCAACTCCTAGTCTGAACATTAACTTTTTAGCTTTATCGTCATGTCTCCAGCTATTGCGAATATAATAACTCTTAGCATCTTTAAATGTAACATCGTTCTTATCAAGACCATAGTAAGCTTTTTCTTCATCTGTCAAATGGTGAACTGGATTTCCCATATGAATGACAGCTTCATCAGAGCGAGCTTTCTGTGCATCCAAAGCAGTTTGCGCTTCTTTTTCTTTAGACGCTGTAGCATCTGCTTTTTCTTGGATGGACTCAACTTTTGTTTTATCTGCGTCCATCATTTCTTTAGCTAGTTTCAAGGCGTTATTTTTGACATTCACATTGTTTGTAGCTTGTTTGATGGCTTCTGCGCGGTTGCTATCTGCTTTCTTAGCGGTTTCGACAGCTTTTGTTGCGCTTGAAATATTCGCATTTGCTTGTTCAATATCTTTTTCTGCTTGGTCAAGTGAGGCTTTTGCTTCACCAAGTCCTGAACCATTTAGCGCGTCTTCAGCTGATTTTACATTCGCTTCTTTAGCGGTTACTGTTTTATCAGCTTCAACTTTCTTACTTGTTGCGCTGGCAACGTTAGCTGTTTCAGTCGCTACAGTCTCAGTTTGTGCTTTAATTGCTTCAGTAGACGCTTCAGTTGCTTTTTGATTGGCATCTTGAGCTTTTACATTGGCGTCTTGTTTAGCTTTTGTAGCAGTGATATTTTCTTCTGTAGCATTTGCTTTAACAGCTTCCGCTGACTTCAAGTTCTCTTTAGCGCTTGTCAAAGCAGTTTCAGTAGTTGTAACAGCTTGGTTAGCAGAAGTAGCTTCAGCTTTTGCTGTTTCACTTTCAGCTTCAACTTGCTTAACAGTAGACGCTTGAGCATCAAGAGCAGGCTTGATATCAGAAGATTTCTTCACTTCTGGTTTTGTATCGGCTACAGGTTTTGAAACAAGAGCTGGTTCATTGACAGCAGTTGAATCAACTGCTGTTGTGTTAGTTGCTTCTTGAGCAAATGCAGTTCCACCAACAGACGCAAGCGCAATAGCTGTTGAAGTTGTGAGGGTTTTCAGTTTCTTCATCATTTTCTCCTTTAATGACTGATAGAATAGGATTGAGTGGTAAGTCAATCCTTGTTATACTAGTATAACAAGCTTACTTTATTTTCCATTCTTTCCCTTATCATACCATAATAGATATTTAAATTTTTCGGCATTTAAACTATAGTTTCAATGTTATTTAAAAAATCCAAAAATAGCATAGAATTCTAATATTTTGTAACTATAGTTTTCTTTTCTCTATTTTTTCTCTAAATTTTTGTATAATAGTTTTAGAAGTATGTAAGGAGATTATTTATGGAAAATCTATACCCATTTGGAGCTACATTTAAGTATCTGCGCGAAGCACGAGGACTCAGCCTAAAGGAAGCCGCCTCAGATATCGTATCACCACAGTTCCTAAGTCAATTTGAAAAAGGAGACAAAGGAATTTCACTTGAAAACTTTGCCAAACTGTTAATTGTTATCGGAGTGGAATGGAATGATTTTGTTCTAGCCTATGCAAATAAAGGTGGAGACTGCTTAGAATTACCTGCTATTGAATTTGGCAAGCATGTGGTCCATGAAGAAGATATTCTCACTTACATTGAAGAATACGAAAAATTATTTGATGTCTATCTAAAAGACAATTCACTTCAAGCAGAGATGATTTTTAAATCAATCAAATTAAGACATTATCCAACCATATCAAAGAGTCCAGAAACTGTTGCCAGAATTCAAAACATTATCAATCATTTAATGAAATCGGATGTCTTTAATAGTATCGAACTTGAAATTTATCGCGTCATCGTCAATCATTCTCCTATGGAACTTATTGACCATATGAGCAAACAATTACTACTTATGTACAAAGAAAGTGCTAATACTGACACCTACATCCGTATTTTAAATGCTCTCACTTTCTCCGTAAAATATTTCTCTGAACTGGGTTACTATCAAAAGGCTGATGATATTATTAAAAAAATTAAATCACTTCAGACCTTCGAACGAGGCTACCTGGCTATTCCCCTCATGTTCCTAGAAGTTGAACATGTTTACAATCAATTTAGATGGAATAAACCTGAGGCTATTCCCTTAGCAAAAAATTTATTTAATTATCTTCAAAGCGCAAAATTTATTGATCAGCAATACTACTCTAATTTTATCAACGCCTTCACTTATCATTGCCATGCATTAAATAAGACTGGAATTGATTTATTCTAATCATCAAAAAAGTTGCTCCATTTTAGGAACAACTTTTTTATTTATAATTAAAAGTTTCCCCTGCCAACTTATCAGCTAGCTTGGGAAAGAGACTATAAAACTTATGGGCTAGGTTCAATAAAACAGGAAGATTGAGTTCTCGTTTATTTTTTCCTATAATCTTGACAATCTTTTTAGCCACTGTATCTGGTTCTAGCAGGAAACGGTCAACAGATTTGAGATAGGTTCCATCTGGGTCGGCCTGGTCAAAAAATCCTGTACGGATTGGTCCTGGATTGACTGTTGTCACATAGATTCCATAGGGCATAAGTTCGAGGCGCAGAGCATTTGAAAAACCAATGGCCGCAAACTTGGTCGCTGAGTAGAGACTAGACTTACCAGTAGCGATTAAACCTGCCATGCTGATAATATTGATGATATGACCTTTTCGGCTTTCTTTCATTCGAGAAGCAATCAAGCGAGACAGATTCATTAGGGCAAAGGTATTGACCTCAAACATCTGATGAATATCTTGGTCAGAAATCTGGTCAAATTCTTCAAAAATCCCGTAACCAGCGTTGTTTATCAAAACATCAATCTCGCCATAGCGGAGATGAAGGTCTGCTACCAGAGTTTCTAAGGCTGAATCATCGGTAATATCGATTTCAATCAATTCTGCATGGGGATAGTTTCCGTAGAGTTGGGCTAATTTTTCCTTATTTCTACCAAGCAAGATGAGTTGGTCATTTTGCAAGAGTTTGACCATTTCTTGGGCTAGGCCACCGCTAGCTCCGGTAATGAGAATAGTACGCATACTTATCCTTTCTCAAGCTTTTAGATTTCCACTTCTTCCAAGTCTTTGACCACATGGACATTTTCAAAAACACTAGCAGCGTCTTTTTTGAGCTTACTGATATCTTTTGAGAGGAAACGGGCACTGATATGGTTGAGCAAGAGGCGTTTGGCACCTGCTTCTACTGCGACCTCCGCTGCCTGCATATTGGTTGAGTGACCATGGTTACGAGCAATTTTTTCATCACCCTTGCCATAAGTGGACTCATGAACAAGGACATCGGCATTGACAGCCAGACGCACACTGGCATCCGTTTTTCTAGTGTCTCCTAAAATAGTGATAATTTTACCTGGACGTGGAGCTGAGATATAGTCAGCTGCCTTGATTTCAGTACCGTCTTCAAGAACTACGTCTTGACCGTTTTTAATTTTTCCAAAAAGCGGGCCAAATGGGACACCAGCTGCCTTGAGTTTTTCAGCATCTAGCGTTCCTTCTAGGTCCTTTTGCATGACACGGTAACCAACACAGAAAATAGTATGATCCAACTCCTCTGCATACACCGTGAATTTATCGGTTTCAAGGATTTTCCCTAAAGAATCTTGGTCAAACTCATGAAAATGAATACGGTAAGGCAAACGAGAACCTGACACACGAAGACTGGTTAAAACAAATGACTTGATCCCTTGAGGTCCATAGATTTCCAAATCTGTCTGCTCTTCATTGGCTTGAAAGGCACGACTAGAAAGGAAACCTGGCAGGCCAAAGATGTGGTCTCCATGTAGGTGGGTAATAAAGATTTTGCTGACCTTACGTGGTCGAATTGTGGTCTCAAGAATGCGATTTTGCGTTCCTTCTCCACAGTCAAAGAGCCAAACTTCGTTAATCTCATCCAAGAGTTTCAGGGCGAGACTGGAGACATTGCGGGCTTTAGAGGGCTGACCAGCCCCCGTTCCTAAAAATTGAATATCCATTCGATACTTTCTAATTAATCAATATATAACATGGCTGTGCGGTTTTCCGATCGGAAATAGCGCTTGCCAGAAAAAGAAGTAGCTTCTTGCAGTAAATCCTCTTGGCTGTAGCCTTTGAGACGTTTACGACCATCAGCCAAGCTTTCAAAATCAGTCAAAGCTGTGAGACTATCCATACTAACAACTTCCTCATCTCCAACAGCCTTCATGTAAATCTTACCAGACTCTTCAAAGACCAGTTGATGGGGGAAAATTTGCGCAATCTCAAAGAGTAAGTCATCCGAGATCTTCTCCTTATTTTCAGAGAAAATTCGACCCAGTCCCTCACTTTCATAGCAAAAACCAAAAGATTTGCCAGATAGATTCAGACGAATAAAGGGCTTGTTTTCTATGGTGAAACTTGGATCAACATTGTAGAGATTCAGTTCTTGACTGAGTTTCGAAAAATAATCCGTCGCAGCCTCAGGACTCTTTTTTTGATATAGTTCTGCAAAGTAGGCATTGACCACGCTAGGCGGAGGGGTGATCAGTGCCAACTGCTCCTGCTCTGTCTTGCCAGCTAGAAGCTGATCCAGATAGACCTTATCCAGACTTGTATAGCCCCCATATTTTAGAGCCAACGTTTTAATATCAGTCATAAAATTCCTCTAACCTCCATTTATTTTTCTCGGAAATGTAGCCTGTAATTACTTCGCCGTCCTCCTGATAATCGCGTTCTTCAAGAATCGCAACACTTTCTAAATCGTGAATCTTGTAGGACTTTGAAAAAGACACGCGCAAGGTAAATCTCTCAAAAATCTCCTTGATTTTCTCTAAAAATAGTGCCTGCAAGTTCTCACGACTATCCTCAGACTTGGCAGAAATCAGGGAATAAGGCGTCTGAGTAGGTGTAAAATCCTCCACCAAATCCGCTTTATTATAAAGGGTCAGGCGAGGAATATCCTCCATGTCCAAGTCTTTCATGATGGAAAGGACCGTTTTTTCATGCTCTTCATGGTAAGGATTGCTGGCATCGATAACATGAACCAGAAGGTCCACATGCTTGCTTTCTTCCAAGGTTGACTTAAAACTGGACACCAACTCTGTCGGCAAATCTTGTATAAAGCCCACGGTATCTGTCAAAGTTACTTGGAGATTTCCCCCCAGATGGATACTCTTAGTCGTCGCATCCAAAGTCGCAAAAAGCTCGTCAGCCTCATACTGGGTCTTACTGGTCAAGGTGTTCATGATAGTTGACTTCCCAGCATTGGTATAACCAATCAAACCAATCTTAAAGGTGCTAGGCTCCAAACGTTTTTCTCTGACAGTCGCCCGATTTTTCTCAACCACCTTGAGCTGGCGCTCGATATCCGTGATTTGATTGCGAACGCTACGACGGTTCAGCTCCAGCTGGCTTTCACCAGGTCCACGAGAACCAATCCCCCCTGCCTGACGGCTGAGCATAATTCCCTGACCAACCAAGCGAGGCAAGAGATATTTGAGCTGGGCTAGGTGAACTTGAAGTTTGCCTTCATGGCTTCGAGCCCGCATGGCAAAGATATCCAGAATCAACTGCATACGGTCAATGACCTTAACACCCAGAACTTCTTCTAGATTGACATTTTGCCTTGGGGTCAGACGGTTGTTGACGATGACAGTGGTGATTTCTTCTGCATCCACCATAAGCGCAATTTTTTCCAACTTACCAGAGCCAATAAAGGTCTTGGAATCATACTTTTCACGCTTTTGCCTGTAGCTATCTACAACGACTGCCCCTGCCGTTTTCGCTAGACTGGCCAATTCTTCCATAGAGAGGTCAAAATTGTCCATGCCTTGCAATTCCACACCAATGAGCAGGACTCGCTCCTCTTTTTTCTCCGTATCAATCATCTAAAAACTCCTCTATCTGGCTAAAAATACGGGCTTGTAAACCAGACTTTCCGATCTGATAAAAGGTGACCTGCATGCGATTACGGAACCAGGTCAGCTGACGTTTGGCAAAACGACGGGTCGCCTGTTTGAGACTCTCACTGACTTCTTCCAAGGATTGCTCTCCACGGAAATAAGGAAAGAGTTCCTTGTATCCAATTCCTTTAGCAGCCTGTACATCAGGATAATGGTCAAAGAGCCACTTGGCCTCATCCAAAAGCCCAGCCTCAAACATCAGATCCACGCGGCGGTTAATGCGCTCGTAAAGTTGACTACGTTCATCATCCAAACAGATAATCAGTGGTTCATACAAGGTCTCTTGATTTTCCAAATCCTGACCAAAATGGGCAATTTCCAAGGCACGCATAGCACGACGACGATTAAACTGAGGAATTTCAAGGCCAGCTTGCTCCACCAGATGGGCTAATTTCTCATCTGTATAGGACTCCAAGCTAGCCCGATAGGCCAAAATCTCCTCATGAGGTGTCTCCCCACCCAGATGGTAGCCTTCTAACAAGCTCTGGATATACAGTCCAGTCCCACCAGCGATAATGGCTAGCTTGCCACGACTGTGAATATCCTCAATAGCCATCTTAGCTTCTGAAACAAAATCAAAAGCCGAGTAAGACTCGGTTACCTCTCTAACATCGATTAAATGATGAGGAACAGATGCCTGCTCTTCTGGACTAGCCTTAGCCGTCCCAATATCTAAACCTCGGTAAACCTGCTGACTATCACCGCTCACAACTTCCCCACCAAAGCGCTTGGCCACTTCAATGGCAAGAGCCGTTTTTCCAACAGCAGTCGGTCCAACAATCACAATTATTTTTGTTTTCATCTTTTTTCCTTGAAAAATTCCCATTTTTTCGTTACTATTATTATAACACAAAAAGGCCAGTCAGAAAAATGTGACCTCTTGAGGAGGCTGGCTGATTAAGAAGATAAAGGAGGAAGACTCATGGCTAAAGGATTCGCTAAAGGTCTTGTAACAGGTGTCGCAGGAACTGTCGCTGCACTTGCAGGTGCAGTATACGCATTTAAAAAGAAAGTGATTGAACCAGAAGAGCAAAAAGCAGCTTTCATCGAAGAAAACCGTAAAAAAGCAGCTCGCCGCCGCGTATCACGTTAAGAAACAAAAGAAGTTGGGATTATTCTCAACTTCTTTTTTCTATTCTTTTAAATAGCTAGGTCAAACTTCAACTGTGGCTTAACAGGGTCATAATCCACCAACTCAAAATCCTCTGCTTTAATATCAAAGAAATTGGTCTTATCTGGCACATTCAAGACCAAACGTGGTTGGCAGTTTGACGGTTCACGACGGAGCAATTCCTGAGCTTGTTCAAATTGATTGTCATAGATATGGAGGTTGTTGATAAAGTAGAAGAACTTCCCAACCTTCCAGCCGAAATGCTTGGCAATCATCATTTGAAGAGCCACATACTGCATAGCATTGATGTGGTGGGCTACTAGCATGTCATTCGAACGCTGAGTCAAGGTCGCATCCAGATAGATTTCTCCATCAACACGGCGGACATCAAACATGGTCTGAAAGGCGCATGGGAGTAGCCCATCTGTCTCCTCAAAAGCTTGATAATCCCAGAGAGAGATAATATTGCGGCGGTTCCAAGGGTTGGCTTCCAACTGTTTGAGAAGCTTATTGATAATGTCGTGTTTCTTAACAACAGCACCATAGCGCTCACCAATGGTTCCCGTATCCCCCACTTCCCAGTCATTCCAGTAGTGAACATTGTACTTGTTATTAAGCACTTCTAGGCTATTTGACTGGTCTTGGTAAATCCAGAGAACTTCTTTGATAGCTGATTTGATAGCGATAGGGCGTAAAGTTGTAATGGGGAATTCCCCTTTAGCCAAATCATACTCGGCAAAGGCACCCGTTACATACTTAGAGTTGGCAACTGTCCCATCCTTGTACTTGGGACGAGCCTGCTCAGAAAAGACACCGTCTTTGAGGATTCGTTCAATATTTTCTTTAAAAATCGTATCTGCTTTTGTCATTTACTCTCACCTCATTTATTGTCCTAACTAGTATAGCATAAAAAAAGAAAGGAGGAAAATCACTCGCTTCTAGAAAGCAATTTTCTCCTTTTTTATTTTATTGCAATACAAGTGATGCTGCTCCGATAACTCCAGCGTCATTTCCTAGAGTTGCAAGAGCTAGTTTAGTAGATGTGCGTACTTGTGGGAAAGTATTTTCATCGTAGACTTTTTGAACACCTTGTAGAAGGAATTCTCCTGCAGCCGACACACCACCACCGATGACGATTGTTGATGGGTTTAGGATTGAACCGATGTTAGCACAAGCGATTCCCAAGTAACGTGAGAAGTTACGGTAAACAATCAAAGCAAGGTCGTCTCCTTCTTTTGCAAGGTCAAAGACAGTCTTAGCAGTTACTTCTTCTCCGTTATCAATCAAGCGTTTCAAGGCTGCATCGCCTTCGTATTCATCAGCATAGCGACGAGTCAAGTTGACAATTCCTGTTGCTGAAGCAACTGTCTCAAGGCAACCTTTCTTACCGCAAGTACATGCAATTGGCTGGTCAAAGTCAACAGTGATGTGACCAAGCTCACCTGCTGCACCAGCAACACCGTGAAGCAATTTGCCTTCAGCGACGATACCGCCACCAACACCTGTACCGAGTGTCATAAAGACAACATCTGGTTGGTTATCACCAGCACCCATCCAGCGCTCACCAAGAGCTGCCACGTTGGCATCATTATCGATGAAGAATGGGATACCCAAGGCTTTTTCAATTTTCTCTTTAATTGGTTGAAGGGTTTTCCAGTTGAGGTTGTAGGCACCAATAACTGTTCCTTTTTCACGGTCAACCACACCTGGTGACCCCATTCCAATACCTTGAAAATCCGCTGCCACCAATCCAAGCAAGTCCAAACGATGTTGAATAGACTCAATCATATCATCAACGATATGGCTTCCCTCATCCAAAATATTAGTCTTGATAGACCATTTTTCTTGGATTTCTCCTGCTGTTGTCAAGATTGCAAATTTGATAGAAGTTCCACCAAGGTCAATCCCAATAATCTTTTGACTCATCATATTCTCCTTTTTCATTATGAATTAATTGAAAATGCTTACAGTACTAGTATAACAAAATTTAGTTAATCATGCAAAGGTTTGCATTAACTATCTGTACTTTATTCTGACTTATGGTTTCCAGAGACCTGAAGCATCTACATAGTAACGGCCTCCATCAACTCGCTCATTTTTAGCCATTTTACCATCTGATTTCAAATAGTAATTGCCTTGCCATGCATTGCGAGCATAAGAACCATCAGATTTCAAATAATACCAAGCTTGATAAGAAGAGTCATAAACCCACTCACCTTGTGCCATTTTACCGTTTGATTTAAGGTAATAAGCCCCTTGCCATGCATTGCGAGCATAAGAACCATCTGATTTCAAATAATACCAAGCTTGATAAGAATCATCATAAATCCATTCGCTCTGGGCCATTTTTCCATCTGCTTTCAGATAATAACTTCCTTGCCAAGTATTTTTCACTGGGTTTCCATTTCCATCAAAGTAGTACCAAGCACCGTCCTGCTTAACCCAACCACTTGTTGTAGATGAAGTTGTATTGGTTTGAGCCGCAGTTGCTTGTTTTGCTTTAAAGGCACCCTTAGGAGCATTTTTCAATTCGCAAGCCACACCATCATGATCGCGGTCTAACTTGGCAGAATAACCAGGATCCCCCTCATGAAGATCCGAATAGCCATTAGCCCAAGCTTCCTTACAGCTAGAAAAATGAATATTTTCTTCCGCTAAAACTGGTTGTGAAAACAAAGCCAAAACTGGCAATGTTGCCAGACTCATTTTTAAAAATAAACGTTTATTCATTTCTTTCTCCTATAACGATGTTATCGATTTCACTATTATTTTATCAAACTTATTTCAGCAATTCAAGAAAAGGTTTAATCTGTTCAGCAAACTCTTTTGGTTTTTCCTTATTCAAAACATGAGGGCCGTCCGGAATAATCTGAAACTGAGAATTTGGCATCAGTTCTTGAATAGTTTTCATTGAACTGAGATTAGGCTTATCCTGACTACCACAAATTAACAAGCTTGGATAGGGACAATTCCGTGCAATCTCCCTTAAATCAAGTGTTTTTAATTCTTCGGAAACTCTAACCATAAGAGCCTTATCTGCTCCCTGTTTTTCAAATACCCTTTTGGGAAGTAATTTAAATATCAACAATTGAACATAAAATAGAATATTCCCTGCTAATTTTAGAGGGCATCCTGACAGAACCAAAGCTCGAAGATTTGGTAAATTGTAACTGGAAAGTTCTAGTGTCAGGGCAGCACCTAAGGACAATCCAATCAAAACAAAAGGTTCTGTCTCTTGAGCTAGGTGTTGATAAACTCGCTCCTTGGCTTTTTGATAGCTGCTAACTCCAGAAGGAAATAACTCGATAGCCTCAGAAGGATAATCTGTCAGTAGATTCCGAACTTCTTTCCAACTCTCTGCTGACTGCCCTAACCCGTGTAAAAATATCAGTTTCATCTAGTTCTCCTCAAGGCTTAACGCATACAAGCCTCTCACTGCATTACAGCCGTAAATAGCTTCTGCTTGGACTAAATCTGCCAAGGTCAAGACTTGCTCTTCTATCTGTCCTGTTTCCAGCAAATGCTGACGATAAATTCCTGGCAATATTCCCAGTCGGATAGGTGACGTGTAAAGTTTCCCAGCGATTTTCAAAACTAAATTTCCGATAGAGGTTTCAAGAAGTTCTCCTGACTTATTGTAGTAAATCTTCTCTTGCTCCCCTAGACTCAAATGCGGTCGGTGAGTCGTTTTAAAGTAGGTAAAAGCTTGTTGCAAATTGGCTTCCTGAAGACAGAGTTGGGCCTGACAAAAACTTGGACTGAGGGGTGTTAATACTTGGCGATCGACTTCTATCTCTCCAGACTTGCTGAGAGAAATACGCAAACGGTAATCTTGATTATCATCACAAGCCTGACACTCTTCTTCTATCTTTTGTTTCAAGTCTTCTAAATCAAAAGAAAAAGCAAAATACCGACTAGCTGTTCTCAATCTTTCCAAATGCTGTTCTTCAAACAGCAAGTTCTTCTGGCTGATTTTCCCTGTAGTAATCAGTTTGAAACGAGCTTGTTTACGATAGAGAATAGCTGCCTTTTGATGAACCTCTCGGTATTCAGATTCCCAAGTGCTATCCCAAGTAATGCCACCACCCACTCCATATATGGCTTTTTCTTGATGCAATTGAATGGTCCGAATGGCTACATTGAAAATCCGTCGCCCATTTGGAAGCAAGAGACCAATCGTTCCACAGTAGACTCCGCGCGGTTGTGGCTCCAAGTCCTTGATAATCTCCATTGTCGCAATTTTGGGTGCTCCCGTTATGGAACCGCAAGGAAAGAGTGAGCGGAAGATTTCAACAAGGTCAATGTTCTCTCGCAACTGACTCTTGATGGTTGAAGTCATCTGCCAGACAGTCGAATACTGTTCTACCTGACACAGACGCTCCACATACTCACTGCCCACTTCAGAAATACGGTTCATATCGTTGCGCAAGAGGTCCACAATCATCATGTTTTCAGAGCGATTTTTGGGATCCTGTTCTAACCAACTAGCTTGGGCAAGGTCTTCTTGGTCGGTCACGCCACGCTGAGTCGTTCCCTTCATTGGTCGCGTTGTCAACTCGCGGCCATTCTGCTCAAAAAAGAGTTCTGGGCTCATAGAAATCACTGCCATCTCGTCATGTTCAACATAGGCATTGTAGCCCGCCTCCTGCTCTACCACCATACGATTGTAAATGGCAAAAGGATTGGCACTTAAGTCCTGTTTGAGTTGGACAGTGTAGTTGACCTGGTAGGTATCCCCCTGGCGTAAATGATGGTGAATCTGGGCAATCGCCTTTTCATAGTTCTCTGCAGATGTTTCTTCCTGCCACATTGAAGGCAGATCTATTTCCTCATAAGTAAAAGGAATAGGGGATGTTTCTACCCTATCATGAACAGTAAAATAAAGCAAATACTCGTCCAATAAAGGGGCCTTGTGAACTGCTAATTTTTCCTCAAAAGCAGGTGCAGCCTCGTAGCTGATATAGCCCACCACATAGTAGCCCTGCTCTTGGTAGCTTTCCACTTGTGCCAGCAAATCTGCCACTTCTGCTACATTTCTCGTTTTCAACTCTTTAATAGGCTGTGTAAAGGTGTATCTCTCCCCCAAAGCCCTAAAATCAATCACTGTTTTTCTATGCATACCTTAAGTATAGCACAAAATAAGAAAACCCTCATCCGCAAAGCAGATGAGAGATTTCAATTATTTAAAGATTGAAGTTTTAAAGCTGTTTGTTTGTTGAAGAAGTTTTTTGAATAATTTCTCTTTAAGGGAAACAGTATTATCAAATTTAACTGATCCATTTTTAAGAGTAGCTTTATCTTTATCAACAGCTGCAGCAAATGCATTCTTCAAGTCATCGTAACTACTGTATGTAGTACCGTCGATTGTAACAGGGTTAAATCCTGCTTTCGCTTTATCAACAACTTCTTTGAAGTATGCTTTCTTCCAATCTTCTAGAGTATTAAATTTACCATCAGAAACTTTCTTGATAATAAAATCATCGCCTAGAGTAGCATGACCAGCTTTTTTAGACTCATTTTTCAACATGTTAGAAGCATAATTTAGGAAGCCTTTTTCATATCCAAAGTAACCCCACATACGGAAGGTGTTATGTTTGAATGACATTGCTCCTGGAGCTCCTTCACTTGTGTTACCTCCATAGATACCTGCAGTGATAGGCACCGTTACATAGGCAGAGCCAAATCCAGTTGGATCATACTGACCATTACCAGGACCGTGCTTGGTCATGAAGTTTTTCTCTACTAAGTCATTAACAGATGTTAAGTTATATTCTTTTTCTTCTGCATTCAAATCACGAACCTCATCGTATTGGTTCTTCGTATTAGCGTTACGTAGTTTTTTATCAACTTTCTTGAACCAAGCACTATTTAAGGCTTTATCCTGTTTATCAATAACGGCTTCACCTTCAAGGTAGTCAAGAAGCATGAGCGTATCATTGAAACCTTTCATGTAGTGATCGATTTCTTCACGAGATGTCAGATCGTTTGGATTAGTATTATACCATTGGTTTCCGTCATTTGGACGTTCGTAGGCCATGTTCAATCCTAGTGCTTTGAAATCACCGTTTGGACTTGTTTCAGCAGGAGATTGTAACATACCTTGTGCGAATGCTTCTAGGTCAGTACCTTCACGGTGTCTAGAACCACCTAAGTAAACCATACGGTCGTTTACGTGAGTCGTTTCGTGAGTGAAGGCTGAGATACCGAAGTCACTGATCATATCAGTAACCATGAAGAATACAGAATCATCTTTATAAGGGTTGCCGTAAATACGAGCTACAGCTCCCATACGCCAGTCAGTAGCATGGTAACGACCTGTTGGTCCGTACAATTCACGGATAGGCGCTACATCCTTACCGCTATTCGTATGTCCGTATTTATCTGTGCTGATTCCTTTATAGTTTTGGTTATCTAACACAGGAGTTGGAACCATGTTATTGCTCTTAAGCAGTTGATTACGAACTTTATCTAATGATAAGCGAGACCAGAAGTCTAGGTAATTTTGTTGACCTTTAGCGACTTTATTGATTTCAGCTTTGAATGCTTCGCGTTCTTCTGCAGTATTCTTACCGTATTTTTCAAATGAACTGTAAGCCATAGTGTTATATGTTGAGATTAAGAACATGTGGGCATCTTTTAAGTTTAATAGAGGAAGAATCATCTTACCGTGAACATCATTATTTAATCCTTCGTATGCTCTGTGTTTCTTATCAGCAAATTCAGGAGTTGTTGTTTTTGGTTCAACGATATATACATTATCTTTAGTAGCTTTTATGAACCAATCGTTTAAGTCTGTATCATTTGTGAATAGACGCATATTATAGTCTAAGAAACTGTTTAACTCGCCTATACCGATAACTCCACCGATAGCTTCGCGATAAGCTTCTAAAGTTCTATCACCTTTAATGTTACTTTCTTTAGAACCAATCTTAATCAAGAAGTCTAACACATTAACATTCTTACCATAGAAGTCCGGTTTGAATAACATTAACTCTTTAATGTTAAAGTCATCGAATTTAACGCCGTAGTAACGGTTTAGATAAGCTAATCCAAGAAGGACTGCAGCTTTATTGTCATCAATTTTCTTAATTAATGCACGTTTAGCAGCTTCATCTGTGTTCAGTTGATGATCTTCATTTTCCACTAACTTCGTAACGAATTGAGTAAGATTATCTTTAACATACTTGAAGCTTTCTTCTAAGTACAAGTCCTTAATTGCATTGACTTTGTTGCCACCAGTTCTACCCAAGTGTTGGTAAATCGGGTCAGATTGCAATTCAACCGGACTTAACTTGCTTTCGATAGCGCTGATTAAATCTGAACGATCTTTAACCACCATATTTGGTGTATAAACGACTTCACCAAGCTCAGCGACACTGTATTCTTTCACTTGTTTAACTTGAGAGTTCTTAGGAGAAATCGTAAAGATATCTTTTGTCTTATCTGCGTAGTGAACCATAATATGGTCGGCATCTGTAAGGTCTGTGACAAAGTCATTGCCTTTCATTGCAGTTACAGACAATACTTCTTTGGTCATTAATGGACTATCAGCAGCTAATTTATTTCCTTGATTTACAATCCATTCTTTGTTGTAGAACGGTTGAAGTTTTTCAACATTACGATAAGCAAGCTCACGAGAAGCATCATAGTCATCAATATTTTTGTATTGATCAGCTTTACTTACAATATTGTTCAGTTTGTCTTCAATAGGAAGTGTGCTTTCGAATTTATCAGCAGTGATTCCCATTTTAGCAATTAATTCATCAGCTTTTTCTTTAGTTATGCTAGGAATTTTTTTAGAATTTTTATAAGTTGTTTTACCTTCACTTACACCCTCAACACTGTAGTTGCGCTTCGTTCTAGAGTATGTAAAGTAATCATCAGCATCAATATCAGAGTGACCAAAGACCATTTCACCAGTCTTAACTTTCATCATAGTGATGTTGTCTTCTATAGCCCCTAGTGCCCAGTTAGTCCCTAACAGTCCACCAGACATAACGGCTTCTTTGAGTTCAATAGAGCCTTTTGCTACAGAGTTTCGAAGAGTACCTTCTTTACCTAAAGTATTGTTGTTACCACCGTTTTGAGATGAATATACAATTCCGGCAGCCTTAGCTTTGTTACCTGTGATTTCAGCATCAACATAAGCTTTTTCTACAATACCTTTCCAGTTTTCACCGACGATACCTGTTAAGTAACCACCTCGATTTCCAGCAGCGTGTACTTTACCGATAAATGCAACGTTACTTAATTTTCCACTACCATCAATTTTATTGATAACACCAGATACATCATTATTACCAACAACGTTACCTGTTACTTTAATGTTTTCTACAGTAGCATTATTTTTGATAACATTTGCTATCGGTGCAATCCTATCAGTCCCTGACATGTCGATATTTACATTTTCAAGTAGTAAATCTTTAACAGTACCACCGACAATATCACCGAATAAAGGTCTGTTCATATTACTAATGGTAAATTTATTACCGTCAGTGCTTGTTAATGTTCCTTTAAAAGCATTAGTAACATAAGATTTTCCTGCTGGTTTAACGTTAGCAGCATTGATATTGCTACCAAGCTTAAATGTGCCAGTCGGGTCTTTTTGCATAGCTTTTACAAGGTCGTCAAAGCTATAATATACATCACCTTCGTGTGCTTTTTGTTTTTCAAAGTAATGAACATACTCTTCGCTAAGTGTGTTATCTGCATTACGTTGAACTAAGTCTGGTGCTTTGGCAGTAACTTTATATAAAGTTTTTCCGTCTTTTTCTACTTCTTCAATCTTGTCAACAGCAAGTCGTGTAACCTTGTTGTCGTGAGTTGTAACTCGTAGGTAAAGTGGGGCAACATCAGCTGGTTTTTCTGTAAGCAAACTAGTATCTGTTTCATTACCGTCAGCGTCCACACTCATCAAGCTTGTTTCTTTGATATTTTTGATTTCAACTTTTTTGAGGTCAATTCTTAGAGGTTCTTCATTCAGAACTACTTCCTCATCGCCTTCACCACGGTCATAAACCATCTTAGTTTCAATCTTATAATCTTTGTAGTATTGCAAATCTGTCAGGCTAGCTGTTAAGTTGTCAGGTGAAACATTCAATGTTTTCACAATCTCATCACCTTTTTTCAGAGTTAAGGTGATAGATTTAATGGCCGCCTTGCTTGGATTTTCTAGACTGTATTTAACATCTGAAGTCCGTTTCAAATCCTTAGGTTCAACTGCAGTGATGGTCAATACTGGTTTTTCAAAGGTCTTGGTACCACGTTTCAAAATTCGGTCTTGAGGTGCCTCAAGGATTTCCTCTGTAACTTTTGGAGCGTCCTCTGTTTTAACTCCTTTGATGATGTTAAAGGTCTTGGTGATTTTTTTCTGACCTTCTTTACCTTCTTGAGCTACAACTTCTAAGCCTTTTTTCAGTTGAGCATCTTCTTCAACTTTTTCCTTAAATGGAATCTTTTCAATACTTTCTTCTACCAGAGTTCCTTCAATTGATTTTGTTCCACGACTTACCTGTTGATTTATAGGCTCCTTGGTCACTTCCGTACTAGTTGAAAGAACTTGGTCAGTTTTGACACCTTCTACCGTTTTATAGGTTGTTTTTGTAACTTGACTTCCTTTTTCACCATTTCGTAGGACAGTTTCTTCGTCTGTATACTTAGTTGGATCCTCAGTCGTTTCAGTTTTGTAGTCAATTTCTGTAGTTGATTCTTCAACAAGGGTTCCCTCAGTCACCTTATACTCAGGTAATTGATCTTGAACAAGTGCTTGACCTTCTTTACCTGCCTCTTGGGTTCCTTTAGACTCTACTATAGCTTCTGGTAGTTCCGGTTGTGTTAGAGCTTGACCTTCCTTACCTGCCTCTTGAGTTCCTTTAGACTCTACTATAGCTTCTGGTAGTTCCGGTTGCGTTAAGGCTTGTCCTTCCTTACCTACCTCTTGAGTTCCTTTAGACTCTACTATAGCTTCTGGTAGTTCCGGTTGCGTTAAAAATTGACCTTCCTTACCTGCCTCTTGAGTTCCTTTAGACTCTACGGTAGCTTCTGGCAATTCTGGATGTGTTAGTGCTTGACCTTCTTTGCCTGCCTCTTGGGTTCCTTTAGACTCTACTATAGCTTCTGGTAATTCAGCTTGTGTTAAGGCCTGACCCACCTTCCCTTCTTCTTGCGTACCTTTAGCTACTTGGTAAGTTGGTTCAGCTTGTGGTACTGGAGTTGGGGCAGGTTGCACCTCTTTCTTAGTTCCGACTGCAATGACTTGCGACACAGGATTTTGAACCACTTGGTCTTCAATGACTTCTCTAACTTCTTGACCATTGACCATCGAAACTTTGGTTACAATTCGACGCTGACCATTTACTCCGGCTGTGACGATACGAGTCTGTCCTTCTGCTAGATTCGCATCTGGGCTTGTGACCGTTTCAAAAGGAATCTCAACCAAGCTCTCTTCCTGTCTAACCTGAGGCTTCTCAGCTGAAACTGGTTTTTCTTCAACAGCAGGAGCAACTGGAGTCTCTACTACAGGTTTTTCGACGGCAATTTCCGAAGCAACAGCAGGTCTTTCCTGAGCTACTTCTGTTTTCTCGATTTCATTTACATTTTGCTTTTCTACTGGCAACTGAGGCTTCTCAGCTGAAGCTGGTCTTGATGGATGGAGTTCTGCTTCCTTGAAGTATCCAATGTATTCATAGCCATCAATATGGATAATCCCTTCAGCCAAACCTTCATGTGTTGAGGCCGAAATAGTTTGGTTATAAGAAAGCAATTCTTTATTTTCAAATGCAAATGTTCCATAAGGTACAAAGGTGCTGGCTCCTAAAGAACCAATCAAGAGAACACCTAGAACTTCTCTACGACCTTTTTTGGACACCAAAAAGACTGCTAGTGAGGCCGTTGCCAAACCAAGACCTGCCAACGCTAGTTCCTTACTTCCTGTGTATGGAAGTTGTTGACTGTTAGTTGCCTTCTTACGATAAACTACATATAGGATATCATCATCTTGAAATTCTGTAGGAACCTCATGGTGAATCAGGGCTTTTTCAGACTCGGTCAATTCCTGCTCCGCCAAATAACGGTAATGAACACTATGAGCACTGCCAACTTCATTGGCTTGAACCTTATCTACTGAAAGGGTACTGGCTCCAAAAAGGAAGGCTCCGATAGCTACAGGACCTACCCCAACAGTTAACTTACGAATTGAATATTTTGTGATTTTTTCTAGTTGCTGTTTTGTTTTTCTCATTTTCACGACTTTCTAATAGAATCTTGTGGATAGTGCGCACGCGCACCTCCAATTAATTTTGGACGACTAGCCAGTGCCGTTACGTGGGCATGACCAATCTCTCTCAAAAGAGGGCGAATCGGAACCTGAACATGCTTAACATGCATGCCAATTGCAGTGTCTCCGATATCCAATCCAGCATGAGCCTTGATAAATTCAACCTCAACTGGATCCTTCATAAACTTGAAGGCTGCCAACTGACCCGAACCTCCTGCATGAAGGGTAGGAAGGACACTGACCATTTCCAGACCAAACTGCTCTGCCACCTGACGTTCAACAACGAGGGCCCGATTGACATGTTCACAACCTTGAACAGCTAGATGAATTCCTTTTTCCTCTAGGATATCTAGGATAGTCTTCACAATGATTTCGCCAATTTCTTGGCTGGATTCCTTGCCAATCTGACCACCTATCACTTCACTAGAAGAAAGGCCCAAAACAAAGATGGATCCTTGCTTCAAATTGGCCTTTTCCAATACATCTTCTACAATCTGGCTTGTCTCTCTTTGAATGTCTTTTTCCTTCATACTTGATACCTCTTTTATCACTATCTATCATATCGTTTTTTCTACTTTTTAGCAAGATAGACAACCTGAAAATCTTGCTCCAACCTGCATAAAACTCCCAGAATTGACTGGGAGTTAGTTAGTTTCTATTCTATTTATGTATATTTCAACTGTCGTACCCTTTAAAGGGGCAGAATCGATCTTCATCTGGTAATTGGCTCCAAAATAAAGTTTGAGCCGTTGGTCAACATTTTGCAGACCAACTCCCCCACGTTTGAGCTGACTTTGACTACTATCGCCAGCAACTTGGAAGCCAACGCCATCATCCTCAATGCGGATGACTAGTCCTGAATCCTGTTTCTGGACAGAAACTCTAATATGTCCCTGACCTTCCTTCTCCTTAATGCCATGGTAAAGGGCATTTTCTACCAAGGGTTGTAACACCAACTTAGGCAAGACTAGATTATCAAAGGCAGGATTTTCAGCAATCTCGTATTCCAGCTTGTCTCCATAGCGTTGTTTCTGGATAAAGAGATACTGGCGGACATGGTTGATTTCGTCAGACAGGTAAATCAAATCTTTACCCTGATTGAGCGCCAAGCGGAAGTAGGTCGCCAAGGACTTGGTCACCTGAACCACTCGCTGACTATCCTGAAATTCAGCCATCCAGATGATTGTGTCCAAGGTGTTATAGAGGAAATGCGGATTAATCTGGCTCGATAGAGCTTGAAGTTGGTACTGACGGGTCGTTTCTTCCTGCCTGCGAATATCCGCCATCAGCTGATCAATCTGATCCAACATGGCATTAAATTGGCGAGTCACTTCTCTCAGTTCATAAGCACCAGCTTCCTTGGCACGAAGATTCTGATTACCAGAAGCAATCTCCAGCATGGTTTCTCTCAAGTCATTCATAGGAGCAATCCAGCGTTTAAGACTAAGCCACACCAAACAGAGACAGGCAAGAAGAGAGGTGAAACTGGCTCCAAGCAAGGTCCACATGAGCTGACTCCGAACTTGCTCTAACTTCTCCAGCGAAGACACCCCAAGCACCGTCCAATCAGTTCCAGCAATCTTTTCTTGACTGACGTAGGACTGGTGATCTAGCGTATAGCCCTGACCTGTCTCGATGTAGGGTTTCATGACCTCCATTTCGCTAGACGAGCTGTAAACTGTATGTTGAGGATGGTAGACAAATTCATGGTTTTCATTGATGATAAAGGCAAAACCCTGCTGGCCCAACTGTAGCTGGTTGAGATAGGCTTCCAGAGTTTCATAAGAAATATCCAAACGAAGTACACCCAGATTGGCTCCCTTTGCATCAACAAGTTCTTGAGTGACAGAAATGACCCACTGACTATCTGATTTACGAGCTGGAGTCAAAACGGGCTTAGCCCCCTGATGAATGGCCTTTTGGTACCAATCCTCAGCCATCATATCAGAGGAAGTTTTCATTTGCACACTATCATCTGTAGAAATGACCTGACCTGATTTGGTGACCAGAACTACCGTTTTCAAGTCTTGGTCTGCCTTTAAGATGGTCAAAAACAGATTTCGGATTCCCTTGACCTTGTCTTGACTGGGATTCTCAGCATAGGCTAGGACATCCGTCTGCTGGGTCAAACTAGTCGAGGTGGTTTCTAATTTTTTGATATAAGACTGGATAAAGTGGCTAGTTTGGCTGATAGTCGTCTGGCTATTGCCTTCAATGGTAGCCTCAATAGCTGATGAACTAGATTGATAGTAGAAAGTCCCAACCAGAGCTAGGAGAATGAGAAAGACCAGAAAGATGGAAATAACCATTCTGACTAGAAGAGAAGAACGCTTCATCGACCTCCCCCTTTCTTAAACTGACGAGGTGTCACACCTGCAATCTGTTTAAAACGTTGGGTAAAGTAGTTCATATCTTCAAAACCAACCTTTTCTGCGATCTCATAAATCTTCAAATCTGTAGTTAAAAGCAAGAGCTTGGCTTGTTTGACACGTTCTCTCACCAGATAATCCTGAAAAGGTAGGCCCAACTCTTTCTTAATCAAAGAACTCAGATAAGTCGGACTAAAGCCCAAGTCACTGGCCAAAGACTTTAAACTAAACTGGCTATCAGCCAGATGGGACTGGATTTTCTGGGCCATGTTTCCTTCAAACTTATCAGTTAATAAATCTTGTAACTGCTCTTCTTTTTCTTCCTTATCCAACTTTTGCTTGATTTTCCTCAACATTTCCTCAATATCCTGACGAGAAAAGGGCTTGAGCAGGTAGTCATCCACACCGAGTTTGACGGCAGACAAGGCATAATCAAAATCATCGTAGCCAGTTAAAAAAACCAAATGCACCTGAGGATAGGTTTCTCGGACCAGACTGGCTAACTGGATGCCATTTAGCTGAGGCATGTTGATATCGGTTAAAATGATATCTGGCACCTGCTTTTGTATCAATTCCCAAGCCTGTCTTCCATTTTCAGCTTGACCGATGATTTCCATATCGTAGGCTGCTACATTAACCAGTTTGGTCAAGCCTTGTCTTACCAGATATTCATCTTCTACAATTAAGATTGTATAGGTCATGCTTCTCTCCTTTGTCACTTACTAGTATCAGTATAGCAAAATTCTCCTCTAACTGCTTAGGAAAGCCCTCTTAATCGACATAATCTAGTAAATAAGCGTAGCCTTTTTCTTCCATTTGGTCTTTGGGAATAAAGCGGATAGAAAGGCTATTGATACAGTAGCGCAAGCCACCCTTGTCCTGTGGTCCATCCGTAAAGACATGGCCAAGGTGAGAATCTCCAACTCGGCTCCGCACTTCCATGCGTGTCATATTGTAAGACTTATCTTCCTTGTAGGTAGCCACATCTGGACTGATGGGTTGGGTGAAACTAGGCCATCCGCAACCAGACTCAAACTTATCCTTTGATGAAAAGAGGGGTTCGCCAGTTGCTACATCCACATAGATACCAGATTCAAATTTATCCCAGTAACGGTTTGAGAAAGCCCGTTCTGTTTGATTTTTCTGGGTAACTGCATACTCCTCAGGTGACAGGGTCTTTTTCAATTCCTCATCACTTGGTTTGGGGTATTTGCTGGCATCGATGACGGGGTAGGCCGCCTGATTAACATTGATATGGCAGTAGCCATTTGGATTTTTCTTGAGATAGTCTTGGTGGTAATCCTCAGCCACTACAAAATTCTTCAAGGCCTCCTTTTCAACTGCTAGAGGTTGGTCGTATTTCTTAGCCACCTCATCAAAGACCTGGTTAATCACCTCTAAATCCTTGTCATCTGTGTAATAAACACCAGTACGGTACTGGGTTCCCACATCATTTCCTTGTTTATTTTTGCTGGTTGGATTGATAATACGGAAGTAATGAAGCAGGATTTCCTTGAGGGAAATTTGCTTGGCATCATAGGTGACATGAACAGTCTCCGCATGACCTGTTTGATTAATCAACTCGTACTTGGTTGTTTCCCCTCTACCATTTGCATAGCCTGAAACGGCATCCGTCACTCCGGGAACTCGAGAAAAATACTCCTCAACTCCCCAGAAACATCCCCCAGCTAGATAAATTTCGTGCAAGTCTGCATCTTTACTCACTTCTCTTTTTTTCACTGTTTTTCCTCCTTGGCTAACTGCCGCTTTCTCAATTTGCGAGCTATCTGTCTGCCCTGCATTTCGCATCAATAGAAAATAGAAACCGGTTATGGCTAGGAAAAAGATTCCTGCCAAGACAAACAATTTTACTTTATCATTCATGACCTTTCTCTACCCCATTTCTTTCAATGTTTTTAAAATCATATCCTTATCCATAAAACCAGGTTGCGTTTTGACTAGCTTACCTTCCTTGTCTATAAAGGCTTGAGTTGGATAAGAACGAACACCATAACTTTCCAAAAGTTTGCCTGACGGATCAATTAGAACTGGGAAATTTTTATAATCCAAGCCCTTGTACCAGTTCTTAAAGTCAGCTTCTGCTTGTTCACCCTTATGTCCTGGTGACACTACCGTCAAGACCACATAGTCGTCTCCAGCAGCCTTAGCAATTTCATCCGTATCTGGAAGACTGGCTAGACAGATGGAACACCAAGAAGCCCAGAATTTGAGATAGACTTTCTTTCCCTTGTAATCAGACAAGCTGTATGTCTTGCCATCTACTCCTGTCAGTTCGAAATCAGCAACTATCTGACCCTTGGTGGCAGTTTGTGAACTGACTTGTTCTGTTTTGGTTTGCTCCTTCATAGTAGCTTCGTCTGACATATTTTTAGCCGAACAGGCTGCCAAGCAACAGATTGAGCCGACTCCAAGGAGACATGTTTGCCATTTTTTCATTTCTCTTTCCTCTCTATTCAAATAATGTAGTCAAAATGGAAGCATTTCCCAAAAGCACCAAGATTCCCATCACGATAATGAGGAAACCACCCACTTTTTTGAAGGTTCCGAGATAAGGATGGAGCTTTCGGAAATGTTTCAAAACATAGCTGGAGGCTAGAGCTAGAAGCAAGAATGGTAGTGCCAAACCCAGCGTGTAAACCAACATGAGACCAGCTCCCTGCCAAGCACCTGAACCACCTGAAGCCGCCAAGGCTAAAACAGAGGCCAGAACCGGCCCTACACATGGCGTCCAAGCAAAACTAAAAGTCAATCCTAGTAAAAATGCCTGACTATAGCCCTTCCCCTTTTGCCCCTGTCTCTGTAATTGTAGCCTTCTTTCCTTGTAAAGTTCCTGAAAATGTAAGACTTCCATCTGGTGCAAGCCTAAGAGAATGATAACCGCACCCGTCACATACTGAAACCAAGAAGCATAAAGCAAATTGCCTAAAAAACCAGCTCCATAACCCAGCAAGATAAAAATAAAGGAAATCCCCGCTATAAAGGCCAGAGTTCGCAATAAACTGACAACTGAGATTAAAAATTTGCCACTAGAAGCCTGAGAACTATCTTTGTCATCCAGTAAGACCCCTGCATAAACCGGTAACAAGGGTAAAATACAAGGAGAAAAGAAGGAAAGAATTCCAGCAAGAAAAACACTGATAAAAAAAATTATATTATCCATTGTCTTCCTCCATTCTTTGATTTGATAGGACTATTATAGCCCCGAAACTCCAGAAAAAATAGGGACAATGATAGGGAAAAATAGGAATTTAATCAGGTTATACTTCAAATAAATCAAAAAAACATGAGTAAAAGGGTAAGCTATCTTAGTTTTTTGAGCCAACATTTAGTAAATTAAAAAACAGATTCTTCCATCTATCGCGGAAAAATCTGTCATTGATTTACTGATTTACAAAAACTCCAACCACGGTTTACGAACCTTATCTTTGCTGGTTCCTCTGTATTTTTTTAGTTCTAAGAACGCCATTTTGACCATTATTGGTAATAGTCTTACAACAAGGCCTCAAACTCAGCAAGGCCTCAAACTCAGCAACGGTCATTCCCAATTGCTGGCTGGCAACCTCAGGTGTTAGAAGACCTTGGCGAACTAGATTTACTAAACCTACTTTTAACCCCTCTTCGATCCCCTCTGCACGGCCACGTTCTAATCCTTTTTCTTCAGCTTGTTCCAAGGCATAGTCCTGTGCCAACAATGCCTGTTCTTCTCGCATACGTAG